>WQVT01000133.1 GCA_009785715.1 Acidimicrobiaceae bacterium
CGATCGCAACGAGCATTTTTTGGCTCGGGTCAGGCTGACGGTGCAGGCTGACGGAGTGAGTTTCGAGGAGCTGCTGGTCGAGGGTGAATCGGTCCGTGTTGAGGGATGGGATTTCTCCTGGTTCAAGGGCCGCGCCAGCGAGCAGCGTCCGTCGTGGGGATATGCCGTGATGCTCTCCGAGCGGATAGGCCGGGCTTCGTCGGTGCTGGACATCCAGACCGGGGGCGGTGAGGTCTTCGACTGGGCGTTGAACCGCGCCCCGCGACCGCCGGCGTTGGCTGCAGCAACGGAGTCCTGGGCGCCCAACGCCGCTATCGCCCGTGACCGCCTGGCTGCGCATTCAGCGGTGGTGGTGCGGGCCATCGACGACGGGCCGCTGCCGTTTCGCCCGGGCGCCTTCGACCTGGTGGCGAGTCGCCATCCGGTTGTCACCATGTGGGGTGAGGTTGCCCGGGTGCTCCGCTTGGGCGGGGTGTTCTTCTCTCAACAGGTCGGTCCGGGCTCCAACCGGGAGCTGTACGAGTTCCTCATGGGTCCACAGCCGGCGAGCTCCAAGCGAGATCCTTCTGTCGCGGTTCGCGAAGCTCGGCAAGCCGGTCTTCAGATAGTCGATCTTCGTCGGGAGACCCTGGAGACCGTGTTCTTTGACCTTGCGGCCGTCGTCCACTTCCTGCGCAAGGTTCCCTGGACCGTGCCTGGGTTCACCACTGAGAAGTACCGCGATCGCCTCGCCGACCTTCACCGGCAGATCGAGCAGGATGGGCGATTCGTCGCCCATGCGCAACGCTTCCTCATCGAGGCCAAGAGAGCGACGTGACGACCCCGGTATCCGGCGTTGGAGGGCACTTAACCACCGCGAATAGGGGACGCATGAGTGGCGTGTTTGGGGGCAGGTCCGCCTAAGGCTGCAGGTGCGATGGGGGCATGGCTGCTCGATCAGTGATAACTGTGGAAGAGCTGGTCGAACGGGCCACGCTTCCCCACCGACTGCCGACGACATGCCCAAGCACCTTTGACGGCCGCCACCTTGACTCGCCTGAGGCAGTGAGGGCGTGGCTGGCCGACCTCGCGGCTTGCGGGCCGCCGCAGTGGCGAGGGCGCCTTACGCGTGATCGTGAAGGTGGATTCCAGATTGCATCGAAACGGTGATGCTGACGATCGAGGCGAGGTCGTTTTGTCAATCGGGCTCGAGGCGGTAAAGAGAACAGGGACCGGGTCGGAGCCCGCTCCCTGTTCTCGTACGGTCCCGCCGGTGGGAGGGCCCGCTAGTTGGCTCCGTCTAGCATGAAGGTCTGGTTCGGCTGACCGTTGGGGTACCAGGCGTCGATGGCCGCCCCAGCCGAGTAGCTGTTGCCGTACACATCGACCCAAAGACCAGAGTAGGAATTCCCGAGCACCACCGCATCGCCGAACGCGGTCCAGTTCTCGGTGACACTCCACTGCTCGAGCGGATTGTTGGACTCGCAGGGCATCTGGAAGAGTTGATCCCCGGCGATGCCGTCGGTGTCGAGACACATGCCGCTGTTCTGGTTCTGGATCATGCCGGTGGACCCGCCGCCAGGCAGGCTCCAGTGCTGGTTGGCACCGCCGTTGTCGTACCACTGGATCACACCCGCACCCGGCGCGGTTGACGCACCGTTGACGTCGATGGCCATAAATGTGCTGGCAGCGTTTAGGGTGGTGTAGGACTGGGCGAAAGCGGTGCCGCCTGAGCCGGCCAGTGCGGCGAGGCTAAGGCCGCCGCAGAGGGCGAGCCCGGCGCCGGCGGCGCGGAGGGACCGGCGAAAGAGTCGGGTAGTCATTTTGTCGCTCCTGTCGTGTGTCCGGTCCGCGGTCGCGCTGTGGGGGAACCGCACAACGCATCCATTGTCTGGCGTCGTTTTGGGACGCGCGTGTAGATATTGCAAAACATCCAAGTAATCTCCTTCGAGTCGGCAACTGCGCTGATGCAGGTGCTCTGGCCGTGTTGTACGGGATCGCCTTTTACCCCGTGGGATTTAGCATCCGCTCTTGAGCCCCTGACACGCCACTCACAGCGCTCTCACAACGCCCTGATTTCAATCGTCAGGTGGCGTTGCATCGACCGGCCGATCGGCGGTTGCCGTACCGGGTTCAGCCGCCGGTGTGCTCGAGGACCTCGGCCAGCGCCACTTGGGTGCGAGCAAGGAACGGTTCGGCCCGGAAGGCCGTCTCGATCTGCACTGCCCTTTGGAGGTGCTGCTTGGCCTTTGACAGGTTCCCGACGAGACGGCACAGCATCCCGAGGTGGTGATCGACCGGTCCCCACCAGCCGACGAGGGAGCCGACGCGCACCCCCCGCGACGCGGAGGAGTGGAGGAGTGGGTACAGCTCGAGGGCGTGGTCCCGGGCCCCTACCAAGCAGGCGGAGTGGGCGTAGAACGTCACGACCGCGAGCCACTCGACGTCGAAGTGGATCCGGGAGAAACCCTCGACAGCTTGTTCGTCGAGGAGTCTTTGGGCGAGTGGATGCTCTCCGGCCATGGCCGCGACCAGGGCCAGGCCCGCTCGAAAGCTCGGGATGGCCTGATACTCCTTGACGAGCTCGTTTTGGACTGTCAGCAGGGCATCGGCTCGCCCTTCGTCCATCCCGAGCAGCATCTTTTGTGCCGTATGCAGCATGTCGGCGCTGGGGTCATGCGCTGCGTTGCCCAGCGCCGCCGCGTCGTCGCTATAGCGGTCGGCATCGTCGAAGCGGCCTTCGATCTGGGCTGCGGTGCATCGGATTCGCGCGGCGTGAGCCAGCTCATGCTGCAGGCCCAGGGCCTCGGTTGCCGCGGCGTGCTCCGCCACTGCCAACCGCCAATCCTCCGCGTCGCCCCTCTCCAGGGCCGACCAGGCTTGACCCCACCAGGCGTTGGCCTGTACCACAAGGTCGTGGTGCTGACGGCCCACGGAGATCGTTCGTCTCGTGAGGCGATCGAGCACGTCGGGGTCGTTGGTGCCCACGAAGTCGCGGATCGATCCGAGCGACAAGAGCAGCTCCGTCGGCAGGTCGGGACGGCTCAAGATCTCGTGGATCTCGGCAGCGACCTCGTCACGACGACGCAGGCTGCTGGATCGCTCAAAGGTCAACTGTCGGATGAGCATGGCCAAAGCGAGCGGCCGCAGGATTGGATCGTCGTGGTCGAGGACCTCCAGTGCGCTCTCGAGCGCGGCCACCCTGACCGGATCGACCCGTCCCATGACCAACGTTCGTGCCAAGCCGATGGCTGCTTGCGCCTGGAGGTGCGGGTCCCCGAGAGCCTGCGCCAGGTGCAGCGCGGCCTTGAATTGCGCGTCGGCCTCGGAGATCCGGCCGCAGGAGTACAGCGCGGTGCCCAACCGGATCAGCGTGGCCGCGTGCTCGGCAGTGTTGTTGGACCAAAGCTCGGCCGCTCGCTGGTAGCTGGCGATGGCTTCCTCCGTAGCAGCAGCCGCGATCGCGGCGTTGCCCGCTCTCACGGCCCAATGGGCTGCTTTGGGCGCCGCCTGGCGGTCTACCGCAGACACGCCCGCCCAGTGACGAGCCAGGTCTGCAGCGACGACCTCGCCGCCAGGTTCCATCGCCTCGAGTTCGACAGCTGCCCGGCGGTGAAGATCGACCCGTCGCAAGCTCGCCAAGTCGAGCTCCACCGCCGCCTGCACGAGGGCATGGGAAAACGACAGGCGTGCTGCGGAGGCCTCGACGACCAGACCCGATAGGAGCGCGTCCTCGGTGGCGGCAATGGTCCTGCCGGTGTCGAGCTCTACCAGACGGCCGGCGAGCAGCGGGTCGAATTCACGCCCCAACACCGCACCAGCCCTGAGCAGGGCCTGGGTGTCAGGCGAAAGGACCACCAAGCGGTGTTTGAGGGTGTCGCGTATCCGGTCGGGGAGGGACGTCGCGGCCTCGAGATCACTCAACCCGTCTGTTCCCGCACTCAGCAGTTGCTCGGCCAGCTCCTGAGCAAAGAACGGATTGCCCTCACTCAGACGGGCCAGGCGAACAACCACCTCCGGGTCGACTCTGCTGTCATCGCCGAAAATGTCAACGATGAGCTCCTCCAGCTCTGGGGGAGGCAACGCACTCAGGTAGAGACGTTCGACGTCGCTGCGACGTTCGAGATCCACGAACCAAGCGGCCATCTCAGGTACGAGGTCGTTCGCCCGGATGGTCGCCATGAGGACCAACTGGTTCAGCGTGGGGTCGGTGGCGAGGGCGAAGAGCAGGGCCAGCGATGCCCGGTCTGCCCATTGGGCATCGTCGAGCAGTAGGAGCGTCGGTCCCACAGCTTTCAGCAATTCGGCGACGGCCCCGAAGAGCTGGCGGCGTTCCACCTCGGCGTCTAAGTGGGTGGGTGTGTCGGCTGGTCCTAACTGGGGGGTCAGCTCGGGGAGGAGTCGAGCCAGCTCACCGTTCCCGCTCAGCAGGGACAGATCAACCAAAGACGTCGCCTGCCGGAGCGGTTCGATGAAGCCGGCGAAGGGGCTCAGCCCCCCTGGCGTCCAGCCACCACACAGCACGCGGACCCCCATGGCCGCAGAGCGCTTCGCGAAATGGTCGATCAGTCTGGTCTTGCCGATTCCGGCTTCTCCGACGACTAGGACAACTCGCCGGCGACGACCCAGCACTGAGATCAGCCGTTCCAACTCACCTCCGCGGCCGACAAAGCGGTGTTGCCACCCACCGATCGGCTCCAGGAAAGCCAGGGAAGTGACCACCGCGGCAGACGAGTTGGCACGCGGATCACGGTCAGACGGGGAGCCACCAAGCGAGAGATCACCGATCGTCGCACCACCCCTCGCCGCGCTCACCAGCTCCTGCTGCTCACGCTCGTCCAGACCCAAGGCGTCCGACAGGAGAGCCACGGTGGTCAACCGAGGAGCGCGGCGGCGCCCTGCCTCGAGCGCGGCGACCGCAGTAGGGCTGATCCTGGCCAGCTCGGCCAAGCGCTCCTGGGTCAGCGCTCGCGAGATCCGATGCTGGCGGAGCAACCTCCCGAAGCGGGCCGGTCGAGGAACCCCCGGGGACGCCGAGAACGTAGCCCCTGCCGCGGTGTCACCCGCCGCTTCTCGCGCGCCATCGCCGTCGGGGCCATCCCTCCCGGTCGCCGGATCGTCGGACAGCTGATCGCCTCGCTGCGGATCTTCCCCAAATGGAGTGTCTGCTAGGAATCCTCATATTGCTACGCCCACGCCGGGCGCGCCACCAGAGATCCCGCCCACAACCGCGTCGTGGTGGACGTGAGTTGGTCGATGGCAAGCGAGGCAAACGGATCCTCTGCTCGAGCGGCGGACAACTCCGGTTCCGGGCCTGCGGTCCAGGTGATCGATGGCAAGACCGGAATCCTCGCTCGGGTCGCCAACCTCGACGGTTTTCAGGACGGAAAGGCGTCGCGTGACGGTCAAGCTAGGGGCGGCTGGCTCGTTCGCCCACCTTTTCTAGATCACTGCCCACCGAGTCATCCCCCGACCTGGCCAGGAGCTTTCCTCGATTTACCAGGGATTAAAAGAAGAGGTTTGCGAGCGGCCACCTTGCCACGGGCATCCGAGAGCGAGGCCCGTTGATATCGTCGGGCCTCGTTCTCGGCAGGAACGTGAAGTTCTCACGCCTTAATTGCCTGTCGCATTCCAGAATCCTTGATTGATTTGCTGGTTCGGGTACCAGGCGTCGATGGCTGCCCCGGCCCCGAAGCTGTAGCCGTACACGTCCATCACTAGACCCGATTGCGGATTCTCAAAGATGGAAGGACCGAAGGACTGGAAGTCGTTATACCATTGTTGATTGTTGTACCAACCGAACCCTGGCGGTGAGCACGGCTCCTGGAAAAGCTGGTCGCCGGCGACCCCATCCGTCGTGACGCACATGCCGCTGTTCTGATTCACAATCTGCCCTGTGGACTCCTCAGCGGGGACGTTCCATTCCTGCTCGGCACCACTATCGGCATACCACTGGATGATGGGCGCACCGATGGCTGTGGAACCTTCACTCACGGCCACGTTCAGCCAACTCGATGCCGACACCATGATGGTATAGCCGGAAATCTGTTCCGCGCTCGCCGCGTTGGCCCCGAGTCCTAGCACTCCCCCGGCCGACAGGGCAGCAATAGAGAGCATTCCCCATGTTTTGCGCCCTTTCGGGACGCGCGTGTAGATATTATGAAACATTCAAGTAACCTCCTTCGAATCGGCAACTGCGCTGATGCAGGTGCCCTGGTTTCTGTCCCACGGGATCCCGTTCGACCCCGCCGGGATTAGCATCCGCCCTTGGGCCCCTCACACACCACTCACAACGCCCTCACAACGCCCTGATTTTATAGCTCAATATCTCCAAATGGCGTTTTTTGTCGCGTCTCCGCGATATTCCACTGCTCTGGCGGGAAGGCCCGAACCAGCTTCGCCGACGCTGTCCTGCTCAGCGCCCTCGGCGTCGACCGACAGATCGTCTCGGCGGACTACGAGTTGACCATCAACTCCGAGGCGTCACCCAAGTCGCCGAGGTCGTTCAGGCGTTCGTGGCCACAGGCAGCGGCGAGCCATCCGCTACTACAGCGTCCGATACCACCTCGCCGGCCAGCGGGTCACGCTGCGGCTTAGGGGCAAGGTCATGGCCGTGCTGGCCGGCAACAAGCTCTTGCGCAGCCTGCCCTGTACCGTCCCCGCCGAAGACCGCACCGGTCTGCAAGGCGCCCGACCCTCACCGAAAGAACCGATCGTCATCAGCGCAGTGGTTATGGGAGGGCTCGCACTGGTCGTGGCTGCGACCATGAGCGTC
>WQVT01000134.1 GCA_009785715.1 Acidimicrobiaceae bacterium
CACCCGGCGAGCCAGGTGCTCGACACCCCGGACACCCCGACCATCGCCACCCTGGTCGAGCGGATCAACCAGCTCCTTCCGGAGCGGGGCTACACCGCCTCGGACACCCTGAAGAACGTCGTCGTCAAAACCCGGGCGCCGGGCGAGGACGACTGGCATCTCCTGGTGATCGGCGTCCCGGGTGATCGCGAAGTCGACCTGCACCGCGTCGCCGGCCAGCTGGACCCGGTGGAGGTCGAGGCCGCGGACGCCGACGACCTGGCCACCGAGCCCGGGCTCGTCCGCGGGTACATCGGCCCGCAGATCCTGGCCAAGCTGGGGGTCCGCTACCTCGTCGATCCCCTGGTCGTCGAGGGCTCGACGTGGGTCACCGGCGCCAACGAGGCCGGCCATCACGCCACCGACGTCGTCCGCGGCCGCGACTTCGTGCCCGACGGGGAGATCGGCGCCGTGGAGATCCGCGACGGCGACCGCTGCCCGCGGTGTCGCTCCGAGCTGGTCATCGCCCGCGGGATCGAGCTGGGGCACGTGTTCCAGCTCGGGCGCAAGTTCGCCGACGCCTTCGGCCTGGACGTCGCCGGGCCCGACGGCAAGCCGATCCGGGTGACCATGGGTTCCTACGGGCTCGGGGTCACCCGGGTGGTGGCGGCCCTCGCCGAGCAGACCCTGGACGAGCACGGCCTGCGCTGGCCGAAGGCCGTGGCCCCCGCTGAGGTACACATCGTCGTCGCCGGCCGGGGCGACGAGGCCTACGAGGCGGCAGAAACCCTCGCCGGCGAGCTCGAGGGCGCGGGAGTCCGGGCCCTGCTCGACGACCGTCGCGACGTGTCCCCCGGCGTCAAGTTCGCCGACGCCGAGCTGATCGGCGTGCCGGTCATCGTCACGGTCGGCCGAGGCCTCGCCAACGGGCAGATAGAGGTCCGCGACCGCTGGGACGACGAGCGCGCCGACATCCCCCTCGCCGGGGCGGTCGATGAGCTGGCGCGGAGGGTCGCCGCCGTCCGCTGATCCGCTGCCGGCCTACCAGTGGCCGCGGTGGATCACGTCGTCGAAGTCGCGCCGGTTGGGCTTGACGAGCGGCCGGAGCGGTCGGTCCGCCGGATAGCCGAGGCCGATCATGTAGGACGGCACGTGGCCCTCGGGGATCCCGAAGATGCTGCGGGCGAGGTCCTGGTCCCCCACCGACGAGTGGCCACTGCCGATACCCAGGTCCGCGGCGGCCACCATGATCGCGTAGGTGGCCTGGCCGAGGTCGTAATTGTTGATGATCGCCCCCCGCTCCTCCTCCTCCTGGTTGGCCACGAGCAGGATGCCGGCGGCCGCACCGGGCAGGTGGCGGGCCCCCTGCCAGACCTCTCCCATCTGCTCGAGCTGGCCCTTGTCCGTGGTGACGACGAAGTCCCAGTGCTGGCGGTTCCCGGCCGACGGCGCCCGCCGGGCCGCCTCGAGGATCTGGTCGAGGTCCTTCTCCGGGATCGGGCGGTCCTCATAGGCGCGGACGTTGCGGCGGGCACGGATGGCATCCCAGGTTTCCATGCCCGAAAGCTAACGCTTCGGGCACGGTTTCGGCGCCGCTCAGCCGGCGGTCTCGCGGCGGAAGCGGTAGACATCGACGGCCGCCCAGTTGCAGGGTGCGGGCGGCACGACGATCACCCGCAGGTCACCGGTGCGGGCGTCATAGTCCACGCCTTCGGTCTCGAAGGTCCCCGAGCAGAGGCTGTCCATGGGAAGGGCCTGCAGCAGGGTCACCCGGCTCTCGACGTCGCCACCGGCGAGCGGGCGCTCGAGCTCGACCTGGAGCAGCTGGCGGCTGACCGGCCACAGGTCCCTGCCGGGATCGTCGGTGGCGCAGAGGAGGGTGGTGGCGCCCACGAAGGAGGCCCCCTGCACGTTGCGGACGGGGCGGTCGAGGTGGATCACGCCCCGGAGCGCCAGGTTCTCCGGGTCGGCCTCCGGGTTCAGCCCCGGCGTCGGGAACACGAGCAGCCGGGACATCGTCCCCCACTCACCCGACGCCATCCAGGCGCCGTCGGGGGTGATGGCGACGAAGGAGTTGTTGTACAGCTCCCCGGGCGCAAGCGGGTGCACGTAGTCCCGCGTGCTCCCCTCGGAGCGGGTGGCGCGGAACATCTTCGCCCTGGCGGTCGCCTCGCCCTGGTAGCAATCGACGAGGAGGTCGCCGTGGGCATCGGGATCGCCTATGTGCACCCAGGTCCCGGCGTCGACGAACTCCTTCGGCACCGAGGCCGATCCCCGGTAGATGAGCGCCGGCTGCCCGGACCGCACCCAGGTCGCCAGACCCTCGTTGGCCTCGTGGGAGGGGTGGTGCTCCCGCGCTACCTGCCGCCAGCGGTCCGCCATAGGCGGCGACGGTAGCCGAGCCCGCGGACACGGCCCTTCACATCAGACGTCCTTTGCCCGACTGCTCCGATCAGATGCCCAGACGGGCAGCGACCAGGTCGAGCCGCTCGATCGGCTGGACCATGGCGATGCGCACGTGACCGTCCCCTGCGTGACCGTAGAACTCGCCCGGGGAGACGAGCACCCCGCCCGTCTCGGCCAGCTCCTCGGTCCAGCCCCAGGCGTCTCCGCCCGGCGCCGGCACCCAAAGGTAGAAGCCGCCGCCCGGGAGTGGGGCGTCGACCCCGAGCGCCGCCAGGATCTCCTTCATCCGCACGAGGCGGCTCCGGTAGCGCTCGCGCTGGGCCTCGACGTGGACCTGGTCCGCCAGGGCGGCGGCGCCGGCGAGCTGGGCGGGGCCGGGCACCATCATCCCGACGTGCTTGCGAACCTCCCGCAGGTAGTCCACCAGCTCGGGGTCGCCTGCGTACCAGCCCACCCGCATGCCCGCCAGGTTGGAGCGCTTGGACAGCGAGTTCACGGCCACGACGCCCTCCAGGCCGGCGGAGAGGATCGTGCGCGGGGGCCCGTCCCAGGTGTACTCGACGTAGCACTCGTCGCTGAACACCGGCACGCCGTGCGCTCGACCCCAGGCGGCGGCCGCCTCCAGGTCGTCGAGCCCGCCCGCCGGGTTCCCGGGGGCGTTGATCCATAGCGCCAGGGCCCTGCCGGCGTCGTCGGAGGAGATGGCGGACAGGTCGAGCCGCCAGTCGTCGTCGACCGGCACGGCGACCGCCCGCAGACCGGCCAGGATGGCCCCCATCTCATACGTCGGGTAGGAGATCGCGGGGTAGAGGATCGTGTCCCGGCCGGGCGTCCGCAGCTTCAGCCACTGCGGGAGGGTGGCCACGAACTCCTTGGTCCCGACGCACGCGGCGACCGCCTCGGCCGGCAACTCGACGCCGAGGCGGGCCTCCGTCCAGTCCCGGATCGCGGCCCGCAGGGCGGCGCTGCCGATCGACGCCGGATAGCCGCGGACCCCGCCGCGCTCGTCGGCCTCGGCCAGCGCCTCGAGCACGACGGCCGGCGGCGGGTCGGTCGGCGTGCCGATCGACAGGTCGACGACTCCGCCCTCGAGCGCCGCCGCCTTGCGTTCCGCGGGGACCAGCCGGTCGTAGGGGTAGGCCGGGGGAACGAACCCCGCCGTCTCTGAAACACTCACGGGCTCACCACCTCGCCGGGTTCGGGGTCGTCGACCGTCCACTCGGCGAAGCGCGCCGCTCCGGCCGGGTCCACCCGGACCTGCACACGCGACGAGTCGTCGGCGTGGGACTCGAGGAGGACCTCCCCCTCGCGATGCACGGCGGCCAGGACATCTCCCCGACCATAGGGGATGACCAGCTCGATCACCCGGAGCGTGGACCGCAGCCGGTCGCCCATCGCGACCAGCAGATCGTCGATCCCCTCGCCGGTCACCGCCGAGATCGCCACGCTCCCCGGGTAGCGCTCCGTCAGGCGCTTGGCCTCGCGGGACACGTCGACCTTGTTGAAGGCGAGGAGCTCGGGAACCTGGTCCGCCCCGATCTCCTCGAGGACAGCCCGCACGGCGTCGATCTGGCCCTCGGGGTTCGGGGAGGTGCAGTCCACCACGTGCACGAGGAGATCGGACTCGTTGACGACCTCCAGGGTGGAGCGGAACGCCTCGACCAGCTGGTGTGGCAGCTTGCGGACGAACCCCACGGTGTCGGAGACGAGCACCGACTCACCGCCGGGCAGGGCCAGCCGGCGGGTGCGCGGGTCGAGGGTGGCGAAGAGGCGGTCCTCGACCAGCACCCCGGCGTCGGTGAGGTAGTTGAGGAGGGTGGACTTGCCGGCGTTCGTGTAGCCGACGAGCGAGACGTTGGCCAACCGTCCTCGGCGGCGGCCCTTGCGCTGCAGGCGGCGCTGGTCGGTCAGGCGGCGAAGCTCGCCCTCGAGCTTGGTCATGCGCCGCACGAGCCGCCGGCGATCGACCTCGAGCTGGGTCTCGCCGGGACCGCGGGTACCGATGCCGCCGCCCTGCTGGGACAGCGCCGTACCCCGACCGCGGAGGCGGGGCAGGCGATATTGGAGCTGGGCGAGCTCCACCTGCGCCTTGCCTTCCTGCGTGCGGGCGTTCTGGGCGAAGATGTCGAGGATCACGGCGGTGCGGTCGATCGCCGTCCGCCCGAGGATCTTCTCCAGGTTCCGGGACTGTGCGGGGGTCAGCTCGTCGTCGAAGACCACCGTGTCCGAGTCGACCGCCAGGGACAGCTCCCGCAGCTCCTCGGCCTTGCCCCGCCCCACGTAGGTCGCCGGGTCGGGGTGGTCGCGCCGCTGGATAACCCGCGCCACCTCGTCGGCGCCGGCGGTGTCCACGAGGAGGGCCAGCTCGTCGAGGTGGGCCTCGGTATCCGCCTCCCGCTCGGGGGGGATCGTCATCCCGACGAGGATGATCTTCTCCCGGAAACTCCGGTCGATCAGGCTCATTCAGCGAGCTCCGCCTCGGCCTTGACCGCGGCCTTGACTCCGGCCTTCACCGCGGCCTCGATCTCGGCCCGATCCGCAGCCAGCAGCCAGGGGTCGGCGGTCATCGAGCCCACCCGGGCACTGGGGCCGGCCAGCAGCACCCGGCCGTCGGGCCTCACCGACACCGCGACCGCCCCGCCGGGCTGGTGCACCGTCACCTCGCTGCCCACCCGACCCCAGTGGTGGAGGGCGACGGCCGCGGCACACGAGCCGGTCCCGCAGGCCCGGGTCTCGCCGACCCCGCGCTCCCAGACCCGCATCGTGATCTCGTCGGAGCCCGGGCCGAGCGTGACGAACTCGACGTTCAGCCCAACGGGCGAGGTCGCCTCCAGCGCCGGCCCGAGGGTGGCCACATCCACGGTGGCCGGGTCGGGGCCGAGCACCACGAGGTGCGGGTTGCCCACGTCCACGAGGAGCTGGCCGTGGCCCACGTTGCACCGGTCCGCCTCGCCCTCGACGACGGCGACACCCATCTCCGTGCTGGCCCAGGCTTCGCCCGGCCCGGTCCAGCGGATCGTGACCGCCTTACGGCCGGCGGGGGTCAGCACCCCGAAGGGCACCCCCTCGGCGACGATCCCGGCCTCGAGTGCGGCCTGGGCCAGACAACGCATCCCGTTGCCGCTGATCTCGGCCCGACTCCCGTCCGCGTTCCACAGCTCGAAGGTCAGGACAGCGTCGCTGCCTTCGGCGGCCGATCGCCCGCGGATGACGCCGTCGGCCCCCAGGCCGGCGTGCCGGTCGCAGAGCCTGGCTGCGAGGCCGGCATCGATCTCGTGGACACCGCCCGGGTCCTTGGCCGCGGAGCCGGGGTCGTGGACAGAGCCGGGATCGTGAACAGAGCCGGGATCGTGGACAGAGAGGTCGAGCAGGACCAGGAAGTCGTTGCCGATGCCGTGGTACTTGCCGAACCGCAGCCCCCCTCCCGGGGTCCCCCCTCTCCGATCGCCGGCCGCCTCGTTGGTCTCGCTGGTCTCGCAGGTGGAGGCGGACGCGCCCGGCGCGGGCGAAGACGAGTTCGGGTCGATCATGGCTCCCTCCAGTCTCCCAGCAGTTCGGGGAGAACCGCGAGCGGATTTTCGGCGGTCCCGATCCAGGCGATCCGTGGGTCACGTCGCCACCAGACCCGCTGGCGGCGGGCGAAGGCCACGGTGCGGCGGGCGGCCTCCGCCACCGCCTCCTCCAGGGTGGTGCCGCCGGTCAGATGGGCCGCAAGCTCGCGGTAGCCGAGCGCCTGAGCAGCGGTGCGCCCGAGCCCGCCAGGGCGGCGCAGGAGGGTGCGCACCTCCTCGAGGAGCCCCTCCTCGACCATCGCCGCCAGACGGCGGCGGATGCGCTCGGCGACCACCGCCCGCGGCAACCAGAGACCGGCGATGCGCCAGCGGGTCGGCGGGTAGGCACCGAGCCCCGGCCCGAAGGTCGAAAACGGCTGCCCCGTTCCGATCCCCACCTCGAGCGCCCGGAGGGTCCGCCGGCGGTTCCCAGGCTCGATCCGCGCTCCGGCCACTGGGTCCAGAGCCAGCAGCCGTCGGTAGAGCGTTGCGGTGTCGCACTGCTCCAGGGCCGCGACCACCTCGGGGTACCGGCCCGGGGGCTCGAGCTTGTCGACCAGTGCATGGAAGTAGAGCCCGGTACCGCCAACGAGGAGGGCGCGATGCCCCCGGGCCTCGATGCCGGCAACCGCCTGTCGCGCGGTGGCGACCCACTCGGTGACGCTCCACGGGTCCCCGGGATCGACAAGATCGAGCAGGTGGTGGCAAACCTCCGCCCGTTCCCCGGCGGTCGGCTTGGCGGTGCCGATGTCCATCCCCCGGTAGACCTGCATGGAGTCCACGACGACGATCTCGACGTCCCCCAGCGCTC
>WQVT01000135.1 GCA_009785715.1 Acidimicrobiaceae bacterium
CCCGCCGGCGACCCTGCCCCGAGGGACGTGGGCGCGCGGCCTCTCTCGGGCTCGACGTCGTGTCGGGGGTGGACACGGTCGTGGTCACGGGAGGAGGACCAGATCGTCGCGGTGGATGACCTCCGGCGTGACGTCCGGGGGCAGCGACGAGGTGCGCCGGCCCGCCAGCTCTTTGACGCGGCCGGCGGGGTGGCGCACCAGGCCCTTGGCGAACACGGTGCCATCGGGACCGGCGATCTCGACGGCGTCGTCGGCGTCGAAGCCTCCCTGGACGTCGAGCACCCCGGCGGGCAGGAGCGAGACGCCCCGCTCCTCGAGCGCCCGGCGGGCGCCCTCGTCGACCACCACGGTCCCAGACGAGCCCACGGCGAACGCGATCCACAGCTTGCGGGCGGCGAGGCGCTGCTCGCGGGGGACGATCACCGTTCCCACCCCGGGCGTGCCGGCCACCGCGTCGGCCACGACATCCGGGCGGTGGGCCGCGGCGATCACCGTGCGGACACCCGACCAGGCGGCCATCCTTGCCGCCGTCAGCTTGGAGGCCATGCCCCCACTCCCCCGGTCGCTGCCGGTGCCCCCGGCGAGCGCCTCGACCTCGGCGTCGACCTCGATGATCTCCTCGATCAGGGAGGCCGTCTCGTCGACTCTCGGGTCGGCGGTCAGGAGGCCCGGGGTGTCGGTGAGCAGGACCAGGAGGTCGGCGGCGAGCAGGTGCGCCACCAGGGCCGCGAGCCGGTCGTTGTCCCCGTAGCGGATCTCCGCATCGCTCACCGCATCGTTCTCGTTCACGATCGGGATGACACCCAGATCCAGCAGGACGTTCAGTGTCTTGCGGGCGTGGAGGTACTGCCGGCGGTTCACGAAGTCGTCGGAACCGAGGAGGACCTGCCCGCCGACCAGGCCGTGGCGGGCAAGGGCCGCGTCGTAGACCCCGAGCAGGCGGCTCTGGCCGACGGCCGACAGCGCCTGCAGGACGGCCGGGTCGCTCGGGCGGCGCTCCAGATCGAGCGCCGGCATCCCCGCTGCGATCGCCCCGCTCGTCACCACCACCACCCGATCGCCGGCCTTGCGGCGGGCGGCGACCTCGTCGCACAGCTTCTCGATGGCCGCCGTGGTGATCTCGCCCCGGGTGTCGGTGATCGACGAGGTGCCGATTTTGACGACCACCACCTTGCCGCTCACGGGCACGACCTCCGCCCGGGCAGCCGGTGGGGTTCTTGGCAGGGCCGGGTCACGACGGTTCGCTCTCTATCCCTTCACACGTTGGGACGACGCTCAGTCTTGCAGGCGCCTGACCTCCCCGTATGGTGCCTTTCGAATGAGCGAACCCACCCTTAGGTGCTACCTTGTAGCACTATGGAGCGGATCGGCGTACGCGAACTTCGCCAACACGCCAGTCGCTACGTAGCTCGGGTCGCCAAGGGCGAGACGATCGAGGTCACGGACCGGGGTCGTCCCGTGGCGCTCCTCGTCCCGAATCCGGGCGACCAATGGGAACTCCTCATCGCCAGCGGCCAGGTGCTGCCGGCGAGTGGAGAGGGAGACCTCGCTGACGAGGAGCCAGGTGACTACGGCATCGACGCTTCTGGCGAATTGGCAGCGATGAGGGAAGACGAGCGGTGAGGCTCTACCTGGACTCGTCGGCCCTCGTCAAACTTGTGGTGCGGGAGACGGAGTCCGACTCCCTTCGGCGATTCCTGCGACGACGTCGAACCGACGGGCGGGTGACGAGCGCCCTCGCTCGTGTCGAGGTGATACGAGCGGTGCTGGCAGGAGGGCCGCCCGCTCTGCAAATGGCCCGGCGCCAGCTGACACGCCTCGATCAGATCTCCCTCAGCACCGAACTGCTGGACCGCGCCGCGGATCTGTCGGCAGGCGTGACGCTGCGGAGCCTCGACGCCATCCACCTTGCCGCCGCTCATATGGTCGGTGGGGAGCTACGCGCCGTGATCACCTATGACCGACGGATGGCTGAGGCGGCGCTCGGTCTGGGGCTGACCGTCGAGTCACCGCGTTAGGCAGTCGCACTCCTCCCTCCGGGGTGGGCGTTCGCGCCGCGCGATCGTGCCCCTATACGCGGGTCGATCGCGGAGCAAAACCGCGCGGCCGATCGCGCGTACGGAGGCTGCCTGACGAGAGCCCCGGAGACGCTGGTCGGCCGCCCGGGGAAGCCCGCGGGCATCCCACCGGCCAGCTGCGAACCGGCCGGTCAGTCCTCGCTGTAGTCGAACTGGAAGCTGCCGATGTGGACCCGGTCGCCCTCCCGGGCCCCCGCTCGGGCCAGGGCCCGGTCGACACCGAGGCTCTTCAACCGGTTCTGGGCGAAGGCGAGCGCCTCCACGTCGGTCAGGGTCGACAGGGCCACCGCCCGCTCGGCCTGGCGGCCGAGGACGACCCAGTCGCCGCTCATGTCGCGTTGCACGACGATGCCCGCCGGCACGGGCCGGTGGACCGCGAAGCTCACCGGGCGAGGCAGCTCGGCCCGCGCCCTGCTGACCAGGGTCGCCATCTCCCCGAGGAGGGGCTGCAGCCCATCACCCGTGACTGCAGAGAGCCGCGGTCCTTGCCATCCGTCGTCACTTTGCCCACCTGAAAGATCGGAACGGGAACCGACGACGATGCGGGGCCGGGCGAGCAGCTCGGGCTGGTAGTCGCCGAGCTCGTCGAGGAGGATGCGCTGTTGCTCGGCGGGGGTGCGGCCCTCCGAGCCGGCGAGGTCGATCAGGACGACGAGCACCCGGGCCCGCTCGATGTGGCGGAGGAACTGGTGGCCGAGGCCGCGGCCCTCGCTGGCGCCCTCGATCAGGCCGGGGATGTCGGCGACGACGTACTCGGCGTCGTCGAAGCGGACGACCCCGAGGTTCGGCTGCAGGGTGGTGAAGGGGTAGTCGGCGATCTTCGGCCGGGCCGCCGAGATCCGCGAGATGAGGGTGCTCTTGCCGGCGTTCGGGAACCCGACCAGCGCCACGTCGGCCATCAGCTTCAGCTCGAGGTCGTACCACGCCTCGACGCCGACCTCGCCCTGCTCGGCGAAGGCGGGGGCGCGGCGGCGGTTGGAGAGGAAGCGGGCGTTGCCCTTGCCCCCCTGCCCGCCGGCGGCCGCCAGCCAGCGGTCCCCCTCGCCGGAGAGGTCCGCGATGACCTGCCGGTCGAGGTCCCGGACCACGGTCCCCTCGGGGACGGGGACGATCAGGTCCTCACCGGAGCGGCCGTGGCGACCCTTGCCCGAGCCGTGGGTGCCGTTCCCGGCGCGGCGGTGCGGGTGGTCCCGGAAGCCGTACAGCGAGGCAACGTTGCGGTCGGCGACGAGCCACACGTCGCCCCCTTTGCCGCCGTCCCCGCCGTCGGGCCCGCCCTTGTCGACGTGCGCCTCGCGCCGGAACGCGACGGCGCCGGCCCCGCCGTCGCCGCCCTTCACGTGCAGCTGTGCTTCGTCTACGAATCCGGGCACGGCCTCTGCTCCCGCCTCACGTCGGCCAGGCGGCCGGCCGGGGTTAGCCCTGGGGCGCGGCGGCGTCGACCAGCTCGGAAAGCGGGAGGACGTCGACCAGCTTGCGCCCCTGGCGGGCACCGAACTTGACGGTGCCGGGGCGGAGGGCGAAGAGCGTGTCGTCCTTGCCGCGGCCCACGCCCTCACCGGGGTGGAAGTGGGTGCCGCGCTGGCGGACGATGATCGAGCCGGCGGTCACCTCGGTGCCGTCGAAGACCTTGACCCCGAGGCGCTTGGCATTGGAGTCGCGGCCGTTGCGGGTAGAACCGCCACCCTTGGTCTTGGACATCCGCTTACTCCTCTCCGGCCTCGGAGGCTTCGGAGGCCTCGGCGGCCTCGCGGCTGATGCCGGTGATCTCGATCCTCGAGTACTTCTGGCGGTGACCCCACGCCTTGCGGCCGCGGGTCTTGGACTTGTAGGTGAAGCCCTTGATCTTGGGGCCCTTGGCGTCGCCGACCACGCGGGCCGAGACGGTGGCGCCCTTGAGGGCAGCCTGATCGGAGACGACCGTCTCGCCGTCGACCACCAAGATGGGCTGGAACTTGACTTCTTCGCCGGTCTCGACACCCAGAAGCTCGACCGAAAGGGTCTGGCCCTCTTCCACCCGCTCCTGCTTGCCGCCGGTCTTTATGACGGCGTACACAAGGGGGAGAGTCTACCAGGCGTGGCGCTTGTGGTTGCTGGCGGGCGACCGTCCGTCAAAGGCCCCTCAGACGGTGACGATGTCAAGCAGGTCCTCGAGCCCTCGGAAGTCATCAGGGTTGCGGGTATAGAGCGGCAACGACGCGGCCTGGGCGGTGGCGGCAATGAGGAGGTCCACGGCGCGTGGGCCGCGCGCCTTCCGGCCGGTGGCCATGACTGTGGCGTAAATGCGTCCGTACGCCCGGGCGGCGTCGGCGTCGAAGGGCAGCGGGTCGAATGCGGCCTCTGTACGCTGCAGCCGATCTTGCCGGCGGGCCCGCTCCTCGGGGTCACCGGTGGCGTGCGGCCCGGCGGCCAACTCCGCCAACGTCAGCCCACTGACCGCCACCTCGACGGGCAACTCCGAGGAGTCAAGATCTTCCAGGTCGACGACGACCGACGTATCGATGACGCCGCGAGCCGGTCTCGTGACCGGCTCAGCCACGTGGAATCAGGTCCTGAGAGACCACCCTGTCCAGGTCGCCACGCAATCTCGCCAGGTCGACCCCGGGAGCGTGACGGAACATGGCAATCGCGCTCTCGGAGCGAACGAATCGGCGTCGCCGCAGCGGGGCGAGCTCACCCACCGGCACGCCGTTGCGGGTCACCACGAACGACTCACCTTGATCAAGTCGTCGCATGATCCCTCCGCTGTCGTTTCGTAGTTCTCGCTGGGTGATCTCCTTCGCCATACGACCAGGGTAGCACCCGTGCTACGCCCCTCGACAAAGTTCAGGGCGCGATGCGACCCTGCCGGCGGGGGCGATTCGCGCCCAGAGCCGTCAGGCGGTCAGGCGAAGAGGCTCTCGTCGATCAGCAGCCCGCGCCCGGCGCACATGGGGCAGGTCTGCGAGAACGACTCGACGAGGCCCTCGGAGATCCGCTTGCGGGTCATCTCGACCAGCCCGAGCTCGGAGATGTCGAACACCTGGGTCCGGGTCTTGTCCCGGGCCAGGGCGTCGCGGAAGGTCTTGATGACCTCGGCCCGGTTCTTCGAGATCTCCATGTCGATGAAGTCGATGACGATGATCCCGCCGATGTCCCGGAGGCGGAGCTGACGGGCGATCTCCTCGGCGGCCTCGAGGTTGTTCTTGAACACCGTCTCCTCGAGGTTCGACGAGCCGACGTTCTTCCCCGTGTTGACGTCGATGACGGTCAGCGCCTCGGTGCGTTCGATGATCAGCGAGCCGCCCGACTCGAGCCAGACCTTGCGGTCGAGGGCCTTGTGGAGCTGCTCGTGGATGTGGTGGCGCTCGAAGACCGGCAGCGGGTCCTCTTCGGGGTCGGCGAACTCGACGCGGTCGGCCAGCTCGGGGCTGATGCTCGCCACGTAGTCCCGGACCTCCTCGTAGAGCGCCCGGTCGTCGATGACGACGCTGCGGTAGTTGCGGTTGAACTCCTCGCGGATCACCCGGACGGCGAGGTCCGGCTCCCGGTACAGGAGGGCCGGTGCCCGGGTGGTGCGCGCCAGCTCCTCGATCCGTTCCCACTGGCTGAGCAGCCGGGCAACGTCCCTGCGCAGCTCCTCGGGCGTCGCCCCCTCCGCGGCGGTGCGCACGATCAGCCCGTGCCCCTCGGGACGGATGTCGTCGAGGACCCGGCGCAGCCGCTTGCGCTCGTCGTCCGCCAGCCGCTTGGAGATCCCGTACGTGTCGCTGCCGGGGATCAGCACGACGAACCGTCCGGGGAGGGAGACCTCCTGGGTCAGCCTGGCCCCCTTGTGGGCGATCGGGTTCTTGGTCACCTGGCAGAGGATGTTCTGGCCACCCTTGAGCAGGTGCTCGATCCTGGCCTCCTTGCCGTTCTTTCCGCCGTTCTTTCCGGCCTGGCCGTCTCCGTCCCCCTCGGCCTCGACGTCGTCGGAGTCGTAGCGGACGTCGCCGCGGTAGAGCACGGCGTTCTTCGGGGTGCCGATGTCGACGAACGCGGCCTCCATGCCGGGCAGGACGTTCTGCACCCGGCCGAGGTAGATGTTGCCGTCGATCTCGGTGGCCTGGTCGGCCGGCCGGGACACGTAGTGCTCGATCAGCGAGCGGCCCTCGAGGACCGCGATCTGGGTCGCCTTGTCGAGGACGTGGACGACCATCGTGTAGCGCCCGACCGGGCGCCCCTTGCGCTCCCGGCCACGCCGGCGCTCGAGGGTCTCCTCGTCGACGACCGCCGGCTCGTCCACGAGCACGGCCTCGACGGGCCGGCGCTCGCCGCCCTTGCCGCGCCCGCCGCGCCGCCGGCGCTTGCGGGGGGCGGCGTCGGAGGGGGCGGGGCCGTCGCCCGACGGGTCGGCGCCGGCGGCGGGGCCTCCGCGGGCCGGACGGGCGCCGGCGCGGGGCGGGGCCGGCGGCGGGGCGATCGGCGCGGGCCGGCTGTCACCGATCTTCGGCTTCGGGGGCATGGGCGGGGGCCCGGCCGGGAAGGGCGGCGCGCCGGCGTTGCCGGGGCGGGGGCCCGCGGCGCCGGCGAGGTCGGCGGGCGCCTGGGCGCGGGTGGCGGCCCCCGGCGGGGCGCCTACCGGCGGCGGGGCGGCTGCCGGCGAGGGGGCGGCAGCGACCGGGC
>WQVT01000136.1 GCA_009785715.1 Acidimicrobiaceae bacterium
TCCACCCCGGACGGCAAGGGGTACTGGCTCGCCGCAGCGGACGGCGGGGTGTTCACCTTCGGCGACGCCGGCTTCCACGGATCGCTCGGCAACCTCAAGCTCAACCAACCCATCGTCGGCATCACCCCCACACCCGACGGAGGGGGGTACTGGCTCGTCGCCGCCGACGGCGGGGTGTTCTCCTTCGGTGACGCCGGCTTCCACGGATCCCTCGGGAACCTCAAGCTCAACCAACCCATCGTCGGCATCACCCCCACACCCGACGGCGGGGGGTACTGGCTCGTCGCCAGCGACGGCGGCGTGTTCGCCCTCGGTGACGCCGGCTTCCACGGATCGCTCGGCAACCTCAGGCTGAACCAGCCGATCGTCGGCATGGCGCCCACCGTCGACGCCAACGGGTACCTGTTGGTCGCCGGCGACGGCGGCGTGTTCGCCCTCGGCGACGCCATGTTCCAGGGGTCCCTCGGTGGCCAGCACCTCGCCAGCCCGGTCATCGGGCTGTTGCCCAACCCGAGTGGCTCTGGCTACTCGCTGATCGAGCAGAACGGCACGGCCATCAACGTGTCACCCCACGATTCCCCCGCCGTTCCGACCAGCCCGGCGGCCGGCTAAGGCCGGTCTCGTCCAGCAACCCGCGACTTCGCCACCCCGCGCGTCGCCGGCTGCGCGCTGAGCGGTACGCTTCGCCAGCCGCCCGCGTGCCGCCCGGGAGCCAATTCCGGCCCGGCCGCCCTTGAGGGGAGCAGGGAGGGGGAGCAGGGAGCATGCCGTGGTCGACCGGCTGCCGCGGTTCGTGTGGTCGCCTCGCCCGGGCCACGGCGATGGCCGTGCCCCTTGCCCTGTCGACGCTCGGAATCTGGTCGATCACACTCGGCCCGGACGCCGGCGCCACCACCCCCGGGATCGCCTTCCACGTCTCCGCCCCCTCCACGGCGACCGCCGGCGCCAGGATCGCCGTGGCCATCACGGCCGTCGACGCGCACGGCAACCCCGTCGCCGGCTACCAGGGCGCCCAGAGGCTCACCTTCTCCGGCCCGGCGCGCTCCCCCGATTCCACGGCGCCGAGCTATCCGCCGACGATCGCGTTCAGCGGCGGCACCGGCTACGCCACCGTCTCGTTGACCGACGCCCAGACCACCACCCTCACCGCGACCCAGGGCCCGATCACCGGTACCAGCGCCCCGATCGCCGTGAGCCCGGCCTCCGCCGCCACCCTGTACGCCAGCACCCCGCCCACGCCGACCGCCGGCGTCGCAACGGTCCTCAACGTCACGGCCACAGACGCCTACGGCAACCTCGCCACCAACTCTGACGGCACGCTCCACTTCTCGAGCAGCGCCCCCTACGCCGTGCTCCCCACCCACGGCAGCCTCACCGCCGGCATCGGCTCCGCCGGCCTGTCCCTCGAGACCTCCGGCCCGCAAACCCTCACGGTGACCGACACCGTGGAGCCCACCCTCACCGCCACCTTCAAACCCGTCCTCACCGCCACCACCCCGACCGTCACGGTCCGCCCGGCGGCGGCGGCCACCTTCGAGCTACGCGCCCCCAACCGGGCCGTCGCCGACACCGCCACCAGGTTCACGGTCACCGCGTTCGACGCCTTCGGCAACGTCGCCACCGGCTACGCCGGCGCCGTCCAGTTCGCGAGCAGCGACCCCTCCGCCAAGCTCCCCTCGGACGGGACCCTCACGCGTGGCGCCGGCACCTTCCCGGTCACCTTCGGAACCGCCGGCAACCAGGGGATCACGGCGACGGACCCGACGAACTCGTTGATCAACACCGCAGCCACCGTCATCGTCGGGGCCGCACCGGCGACCACCTTCCACCTCACCACGCCGGCCACCGCCACCGTCGGCGACTCGTTCGACCTCACGATCACCGCCCGGGACGCCCACGGCACGACCACCGGCTATGCGGGAGCGGTTCACGTCGCCAGCAGCGACCCCTCGGTCATGCTCCCGCCCGAGAGCGGGCTCACCCGGGGCGCCGGCACCCTTCCGGTCGTCTTCGAGACCGCCGGCCCGGAGACGCTCACCGTCACCGATCCCGCCGAACCCGCCGTCACCGCCACCACCCGGATCATGGTCAGCCCCGCATCACCGGCGTTGTTCCAGGCCTACGCCCCCGCCTCGGTCAAGGCCGGCACGCCGACCACCATCACCGTCACGGCGCTCGACGCCTTCGGCAACGTCGCCACCGGCTACAGCGGCACCGTCCGCCTCGCCGGCACCGACCCCTCCGCCACGCTCCCCTCCGACGCCGTCCTCACCCGTGGCACCGGGACCTTCCGGATCACCTTCAAGACCGCCGGCCCGCAGACCGTCACCGTCACGGACCCCGCCGACCCGTTGATCGCCACCGGGGCCACCATCGCCGTCGGCCAGCGAACCGCCACGCTCTAGCGGCCGAGGTCAGCGCAGCGCACGACACTCCGCCGGCCTACGTATCCGCGGCCGGGCAGACCCCCGGGGAGCGATTCCGCGGAATCGGTGAGGTGCGTGGGTGGGTTGCCGGCGGGGTGGTGGCCGGCTTCACACTTTGTGAGTGATTCCGATACATGTGAGCGGCAACCGACGCCATTTGACCACTTCCTGCTCACATTGCTGCAAATCGAGCACATGTGCGCGATCTGCTCACCAAGCTCTTCCAGCCACCGAACGACCGGCCACCAGCCCGCGGGGAACCCGAGCTCACTCCGCCCTGGCCAGCGCCCCCGCCACCAGGGCCGTGAACCCGGCCTCCCGCACCCGGGCCTGGTCCTCCTGGTACTTGAGGACGGTGCCGAGGGTCAGCTCCACGCTGCGCTCGTCGAGCTCCGTGCGCCCGAGCGCGGCGAGCGAGGCGGTCCAGTCGATCGTCTCGGCGACCCCCGGCGGCTTGTAGAGGTGCATCTCGCGCAGGCCCGCCACCGCGGCGGCGACCTGGCGCGCCAGGGTCTCGACGGCCTGGGGGGCCCGCCGGCGGACGATCTCGACCTCCCGCTCGAAGCCGGGGTGCTCGACCCAGTGGTAGAGGCAGCGGCGCTTCAGGGCGTCGTGGACGTCGCGGGTCCGGTTGGAGGTGAGGATGACGACCGGCGGCGTCTCGGCCCGGAGCGTCCCGATCTCGGGGATCGTGATCGTGTAGTCGGAGAGCACCTCGAGGAGGAACGCCTCGAACTCGTCGTCGGCGCGGTCGACCTCGTCGATCAACAGCACCGGCGGCGCGCCCTCCTGGTGGTCGATCGCCGACAGCAGCGGCCGGCGGATCAGGAACCGCTCCGAGTAGATCTCCGCCTCGGCCTCCTCGGTCACCCCGCCGGCCTCGGCGGCGCGGAGGTGGAGCAGCTGGCGGGCGTAGTCCCACTCGTAGACGGCCTGGGAGATGTCGATCCCCTCGTAGCACTGCAGGCGGAGCAACGGCCCAGCGGTCCAGGCCGCCACCACCTTCGCCAGCTCCGTCTTGCCGACCCCGGCCTCACCCTCGAGGAGCAGCGGCCGGTGCAGGGTCAGGCAGAGGAACACCGACGTGGCGAGCCCTTCGTCCGCCAGGTACCCCTGCGCGGCAAGGCCGGCGGCCACCTCGGCCACCGACCCTGGCACCCCGCTCTTGACCTCTGACGAGGCCTCCGGTGACGGCCCGCCTGGTGACTGCTGGCTCAGGATGCGCCGGCTTCGGTGAGCGCCCGGCGGGTGAGGACCTCCGCCAGGTGGCGGCGGTACTCCGGGCTGGCGTTCAGGTCCGCCGGCGGATCGAGACCGTCGGAGGCGTGCGCCGCGGCGTCCGCCGCCGACGACCCGCCGGCGAGTGCCTCCTCGACCGCCGACGCCCGCAACGGCGTGGGCCCCATGTTCACGAGCGCCACACCGTTCCCGGTTCCGTTGCCGACGACGGCGGCGACGCCGACGATGGCCCAGTCCTGGGCCCGGCGGTTGAACTTCTGGAACGACCAGCCTGCGCTCGGGACCTTCGGCACGGAGATCTCCGTGAGGACCTCGTCGGGGGCGAGCGCCGTCTCGAGGAACCCCTGGAAGAACTCGCTTGCCGGCACCTGACGGGACCCCGAGGGGCCGGTGAGGGTGAAGGTGGCGCCGAGCGCCAGGGCCACCGCCGGCAGGTCCGACGCCGGGTCGCCGTGGCTGATCGACCCGCCGATCGTGCCGCGGTGGCGGACCTGGGGGTCACCGACCTTGCTCGTGGCGTAGGGGAGGATCGGGACCTCCCGCTTCAGCAGGTCGCTGTGCTGGACCGTGTGGTGGCGGGTCAGGGCGCCGATCTTCACCGAGTCGCCCTCCTCGCGGATGTAGGCGAGGTCGCTCAGGCGACTGATGTCGACGATCACGGACGGCGCCGCGAGCCGCAGCTTCATGAGCGGGAGCAGCGAATGGCCGCCGGCCAGCAGCTTGGCGTCGTCGCCGTGGGCCTGCAGCAGCTCGAAGACCTCGGGGAGCGAGGAGGCCCGGTGGTACTCGAAGGCGGCGGGGATCACGACTGGCCCCCGCCGACCGTGGCGGCGATGTGGGTACCGGGACCCGGGAGCGAGACGCCAGCGGCCGAGAGCACGGCACGCACGATGTTGTGGTAGCCGGTGCAGCGGCACAGGTTGCCCTCGAGGCCCTCTCGGACCTCGGCCTCGTTCAGGTCGGTGCCGCCGTCGGGGGTGCGGTGCTCGTCGATCAGCGAGACCGCCGCCATCACCATGCCCGGCGTGCAGTATCCGCACTGGAGCCCGTGCTCCTCGCGGAAGGCGGCCTGGACCGGGTGCAGCTCGTCACCGTGCGCCAGGCCCTCGATCGTGGTGATCGACGACCCGTCGGCCGTGGCGGCGAGGATCGTGCACGACTTGGCCGACTGCCCGTCGATCAGCACGGTGCACGCCCCGCACGAGGTGGTGTCGCAGCCGATGTTCGTCCCGGTGAGGCCCACGACGTCCCGCAGATAGTGGACGAGCAGTGTTCGGGGCTCGACGTCGTGGTCCTGGACCACGCCGTTGACGCTCATGGATACCTTCATTGCCTCCCCGTTTCGGCGGTCGTCTCGGATGCTGCAGTGATCTTTGCTTCCTGGATCGCCGTCCAGACCCGCTGGGGGCTGGCCGGCATGTCGATGTGGCGGACGCCAAGGTAGGACACGGCGTCGATCACCGCGTTCTGCACAGCGGGTGTCGAGCCGATGGTCCCGGCCTCGCCGATCCCCTTCGCCCCGAGCGGGTTGTTCGGGGTGGGCGTCTCCATGGTGATCAGCTCGTAGCTCGGCACCTCGGTGGCCGAGATCATGGCGTAGTCCGCAAGGTTCGAGGTCAGCGGGTTGCCGTCCTCGTCGTAGATGAACTCCTCGAGCAGCGCCTGGGCCGCACCCTGGGCGTAGCCGCCGTGGCGCTGGCCCTCGGCGAGCAGGGGGTTCAGGATCGTGCCGGCGTCGTCAACGGCGACGAGGCGGATCAGGCGCGCCTCGCCCGTCTCGACGTCGACCTCGACGACCGCCACGTGCGCCCCGAAGGGGAACGAGGGCTTCACGGGATCGGTCTTGAACTCGACACGCAACCCGTTGGCGAGCTCCTTCTCGGCGGCGAGCGCGGCCACCTCGGCCCAGCTGCGGCCGGCCTGCGGCGTGCCCGCAACGTGGAAGCGGCCCCCCACCCGGTCGAGCACCACGTCGTCCTTCGAGGCCTCGAGCGAATCGGCGACCAGTCCCCTGGCCAGGTCCACGAGCTCGATGGAGGCCTCGTGCACGGCGACGCCGCCGGTCTGCAGCGAGCGCGACCCGAACGTCCCGCCGCCGGAGGCGACGAGGTCCGTGTCGTTGGCGACGACCTCGATGTCCTCGATCGGGATGCCGAGCTGTTCGGCGGCGAGCATGCTCCACGCCGTGACGTGGCCCTGCCCGTGGGGGGAGGTGCCCGTGTAGACCTTCGCCTTGCCGTCCTTCAGGACCTCGACGGCGGCGAACTCGCCACCGTCGCCGCCGGCGGTGATCTCGACGTAACTCGAGACCCCGATGCCGAGTTGCTTCGTGTCGCCCGACGCCCGCCGGCGCTCCTGCTCGGCGCGGAGCTGGTCGTAGCCGGCGCTCTCGACCACCAGGTCGATGGCGGCGCCGTATTCCCCGGTGTCGTACTCGGTGCCGGTCGGGGTCGTGAACGGGAACTTCTCCGGCGCCACCACGTTCCGCTTGCGCACCTCGACCGGCGACATGCCGATCTCCTTGGCGAAGAGGTCCATCGCCCGCTCGACGATCGCCGTGGCCTCCGGCCGGCCGGCGCCCCGGTAGGCGACGATGGTGTTCGTGTTGGTGACCACCGTCTTGGACAGGAACTCGACCTTGGGGAAGTCGTAGGTGCCCGACGCCATCGACCGCGTGAGCGAGGGCAGGAAGCTCCCGATCCCCGGGTAGGCGCCGGCGTCCGCCACGACCTTCAGCCGGTAGGCGAGCACTTGGCCGTCCCGGCTCCCGCCGATCGTCACGTCTTGAATCTGACCGCGACCGTGGCCGAGCGCCATCATGCTCTCGGAGCGGGTCTCGGTCCAGCGGACGGTCCGTCCAGAGGAGCGGGCCAGCCAGGGGAGGACCAGATCCTCCACGTAGAGGCCGATCTTGGCGCCGAAGCCGCCGCCCACGTCGGGGAGGATGACCCGGACCTGCTCCGGCGGGAGGTCATAGAGACCGGCGA
>WQVT01000137.1 GCA_009785715.1 Acidimicrobiaceae bacterium
CGAGACCTGCGACCGCGTCGGGGTGCTCTACGCCGGCAAGCTGGTCGAGGAGGGCACCGTGGAGCGGGTGCTGGCCCGGCCCCGCCACCCCTACACCTCGGCGCTGCTCGGCTGCGTCCCCCAACTCGGCACGACCAAGCACGACGGGACCCTGCGGCCGATCCCCGGCTCGTTGCCCGTCCTCGGGAGCTCCGCCGGCGGATGCCCGTTCGCCCCTCGCTGCGAGCTCGTCGAGCCGGCCTGCCGCGAGGCGGACCCGCCGCTCGAAGTGATCGAGCCCGGGCATCTCGTGGCCTGCCGCCGGGCAACGGTCGCCGCCACGACCCTCCCCGTCGCCAGCAGACCCGGCCCGCTCGGACTCGGGAACGGGGACCGGAGCGGTGCGGACCGCCCCGAGCTTGTCTCGCTCGTCGGGGTCACGGTGCGCTACCGGGAGACCGTCGCCGCCGAGGACGTCAACCTGGACATCGCTCGGGGCGAGGCCGTCGGGCTGGTCGGCGAGTCCGGCAGCGGCAAGACCACGCTGGGCCGCGCCCTGCTCGGCCTGGTCCCCCTCGCAGAAGGCTCCGTTCACCTCGACGGGGAACCGCTGCCCGCGAAGATCGGGTCGCGTAAGGCGGACACCCTGCAGCGCCTGCAGATGGTGTTCCAGTCCCCGGACTCGACGCTCAACCCGAGGCTGCGGGTCCGGACCACGCTCGAGCGGGCGATCGCCAAGCTGGGCGGGACCCAGGACGTCGGCGAGCTTGCCGCCTCGGTCCAGCTCTCCGCCGCCCAGCTCGAGCAGCGCCCCGATTCGCTCTCCGGCGGCCTCAAGCAGCGGGTGGCCATAGCCAGGGCCTTTGCCGGCCACCCGGACCTCGTGGTGTGCGACGAACCGGTCTCCTCCCTCGACGTCTCCGTCCAGGCCGGCATCCTCGATCTCCTCTCGCGACTCCAGGAGCAGGAGCAGGTCGCCTACCTGTTCATCTCCCACGACCTGGCCGTCACCCGCTACCTGTCCGACCGGATCGCCGTCATGTACCGCGGCCAGCTCGTGGAGGTGGGCGACGCCGGCGAGGTGTTCTCGCCCCCCCACCATCCCTATACCGACACCCTGCTGCGGGCCGCCCCGGCGCTCGGCAGGCGGCGGGCCGCCACGACGACGCCCGCTCGCCGGATCGAGGTCCACGCCACAGACGGGTGCCGCTTCGCCGAGCGCTGCCCGATGGCCGTCCCGGGGCTGTGCGACCGCGAGGCGCCACCGTGGACGGACCTGAACGGCGGTGGTCACCGCGTCCGCTGCCACTTCGGGGCGGATGTCCTGGCCGAGCAGCAGACGCCGGTCGGCTCCCGCCGCTTCGCCACCTAGAAGCGCCCCGCGAGAGGGGTGTTTAGGGGCCGCGAGCCCGGGTACCCCCTTCGGGTTACCGGCGACCCCTCAGGCGCCCAACGGGGCGTCTCCGGAAGGAGCAGTCATGGGTTTTGGCACGAGCATCTTCCTCATCGCGGTCGGAGCGATCCTGAAATGGGCCGTCGTGGTCCAGGAGAACACGCACGGCGTCAACGTCAACCGGGTCGGGCTGATCATCTTCATCGTCGGCATCATCGGCCTCATCGTGTCGATGATCTTCTGGAGCTCGTGGGGCGGCTTCGGCGGCCACCGCCGCCGGCGCACCGTCACCCGGCCGGCTTCGTATCCCGACGCCGGCGGGCGGCCCGGCACCAACGGCCCCACCCGGGGCTACGACGATCCCCGCGCCACCTACGTCGACGAGCGCGAGCAGTACTGACGGCTAGCGGGCCGCCTCCACCAGGGCGTCATTCCTGCCGAGCGCGGCCCGCAGGTCGATCCGCTTCAGCGCCGGCCAGGCCAGGAGCCCGATGAGGACGGTCGGCACCCCGCCGATGATGAGCGACCAGCGGGCGCCCATCTCCTGGCCGACCCACCCGACGATCGGCCCGCCGATCGGAGTGGAGCCCAGCCACGCCAGCGCCCACAGGGCCATGACCCGGCCCCGCATCACCGGGACCGACGCCATCTGCAGGGTGGTCTTCGCCATCGAGTTGAACGTCACGCTCCCGTACCCGACGAACACGAGGGCCACCAACTCGAGTGGCACGTCGGGCGCGAGGGCGGCCGCCAGGATGGCAACCCCCCATCCGATGGCGGCCAGGCCGAGCGCCCGGGCCCGGGGGTGGATCTTCGAGGCGGCGACCAGGCCACCGACCACCGATCCCACGCCCATCACCGAGAACATCAACCCGTACGTCCCTGCCGAGCGGTGGAACGTGTCCCGCGCCACCAGCGGGAGCGTCACCTGGAACTCCCAGGCCAGGGTTCCGATGACCGCGATCATCACCATCGGCACGATCAGTTCGGGGGTATCCCGCACGTAGCGCAGCCCGGCGAGGACCTGTCCCCGCTCCTTCTTGGCCCGGGTCGACGGGTAGAGCTGGTCGGCGCGCATGAGCAGCAACGAGACCAGCACCGCGGCGAAGGACACGCCGTTCAGCGCGAAGCACATGGCGAGCCCCAGGCCGGCGACCAGGATCCCGCCGGCCGCCGCGCCGAACACCCTGGCCATGTTCATCGAGACCGAGTTCAACGTCACCGCGTTGGAGAGCTGTTCGGGGGGGACCATCTCGGAGATGAAGCTCTGCCGGGCCGGGTTGTCGAAGACGTTGACGCACCCCAGGCCCACGGCCAGGAGGTACACCATCCACATCTCGATGGTCCCCGCGGCCACCAGCAGGGCGAACGCGAGGGCCAGCACACCCTGGAGCGACTGGGTCACGTAGAGCACCCTGCGCTTGTCGAGTCGATCGGCGATGACGCCGCCGAACGGTCCGAAGAGGAACATCGGCAGGAAACGTGCGGCCGTCGCCAGCCCCAGGTCGGTGCCGCTCCCGGTCAGGTGCAGGACGAGGAACGACTGGGCCACCGTCTGCATCCAGGTCCCCGCCATGGAGATCAGCTGCCCGAAGAAGAACAGCCGGTAGTTCCGCCCGGTGAGGGAGGAGATCACCTGGCGCGCGTCGAATGACGGCCCGCCGGCGGTCGGGCGGAGACGGCGGAACAAGGGGATGGCGGGCTGCACTGCCCCCCATGATAGTTAGTAAAGCTAAGAGAACGGACCCAGCCGCCGGGATCGGCAAACCTTCGTCCATGCACTCCAAGCTGCTGATCGTGCTGCTGGCGGCCGCCATCGTGTGGGCGGGGACGGCGTGGCTGCGCCGGCGCTCCATCCCCACGCCGGTGGTGCTGGTGGTGGCCGGCGTGGTCCTCGGGTTCCTGCCGTTCGTCCCCGACACGAGCCTCGATCCCGACGTGGTGCTGCTGGGCTTCCTGCCGTTGCTCATCTTCCACGCCGCCTTCACCTCCTCACCCCGCGAGTTCCTGAGCCACGGGGCGCCGATCTTCCTGCTCGCCACCGGGCTCGTGGTGATCACCGCCGCCGGGGTGGCCGTCGTGGCGCATTTCCTCGGGGACCTCTCGTGGCCGATGTCGTTCGTGCTCGGGACGGCGGTCGGCCCGACCGACGCCGCGGCGGCGATCAGCATCGTCCGCCGCCTCGGCCTCTCCCGCCAGCTCGTGATCATCCTCGAGGGCGAGGCCCTCTTCAACGACGCCACCGCCCTGGTCCTCTACGCCGCGGCGGTCACCGACGCCGTCTCCGGTCATATCTCGATCGGCCACACGATCGCCACGATCCTCTACAGCGCGGCGGTGGGCGCCGCCATCGGCCTGGCGGTGGCCGTCGTCGGCCACCAGATCCGGCGGCTCCTCGACGACCCGCCGATGGAGATCGCCCTGTCCATCCTCCTCGCCTACGCGGCCTATCTCCCGGCCGAGGCGGCCCACGCCTCGGGCGTGCTGGCGGCGGTCACCGCCGGCCTGTACCTCGGCTGGCACAGCCCCGGGGCGCTCTCGGCGCGCACCCGGCTGCAGTCCGCCGTCTTCTGGGATCTCCTCACCTTCCTGATCGAAGGCGCGCTGTTCATCCTCGTCGGCCTCTCGCTCCACACCTTCACGGCCGGCGCCCGGGGCCCGATCGGCAGGTTGGTCCTGTCCGCCGTCCTCGTGATCTGCGCCGTGATCGTGCTGCGCCTGGCCTGGCTGTTTGCCATGTCGAGGGTGCTCCGGCTCCTCCGGGGATTGCGGGCGCCCACGCACCGCGCCGAGCAGATCGTCCTCGGCTGGTCCGGGATGCGCGGGGCCGTCACGCTCGCCGCGGTGCTCGCCGTCCCCCTGCTGGCCGACGACGGGAGGCCGCTCGCCGGGCGCGACGACGTCATCTACCTGGCCTTCGCGGTGATCCTGGCGACGCTGGTCGGTCAGGGCGTGACCCTGCCGATGCTGGCGCAGCGCTTCCGTCCACCGGGGGACGGCGCCGAGGAGACCGAGCGTGAGGCCCGGCTCGACCTGGTCCATGCGGCTCTCCGGCGACTCGAGGAGGAAATCCGGACGGGCGACCTCCCCGACGAGGTCGCCGACACGCTCCGGGCCCAGTACGGGGCGAGGATCCGCACCCTCACCCACCCGGGCGACGACGCCGAGCTCCACGAGATCGCGGTGTCGAAGGAGCGCGCCCTGCGGCGCGAGCTTCTCGCCGTCCAACGTCGCCGGCTGCTCGACCTCCGGCGGGAACGGCGGTTGGGCGTCGAGACCGTTCGGGACATCGAGCACGATCTCGACCTCGACGAGGCGCGGTTGCGTTAGCGGTGTGGCAGCGGCCGGCAGCGGCGGGCAGCGGCGTCAGCCGGCGGAGGTCGTGCGGAACCGGCGGAGGGCGACGGGCACGCACAGGGCGATGATCAGGGCGCACCAACCGATCGTCGCCAGCACCGGGTGGGCCAGCGGCCAGGACCCGTGCGCCGCGCTGCCCTGGGCGACCCTCCGGACCGCCGCCACCACCGCCGAGAGCGGGTCCCACTCCCCGATCGCCCGGGGTACCGCTTTCATCCCCGAGATGGGGACGAACACGCCGGCGAGGAACGAAAGGGGCAGCATCAGGGCGAAGCCGATGCCCTGCATCGCGTCGGCGTTGCGCAGCAGCATGCCCATGAGCACGCCGAGGAACGTGAAGGCGAACAGCCCGAGCAGGATGAGGCCGACGAGCGCGAACGCCCCGCCGACGCCGAAGGTAGGTCGCCACCCGAGGCCGAGCCCCAGAGCGACGATGATCACGGTGCCGAGGATCTGTTCGATCATCTGGCCGATCACCTGGGCGGAGATGACCGAGAGGCGGGTGACCGGCAGGGAGCGGAAGCGGTCGATCACCCCCGTGGAGAAGTCCGTCGCCGTGGCCACGCCGGCGCCGATCACCACGAAGGCCAATCCCTGACCGATCAGGCCGGGCAGGAGGTAATCCTGATAGCGCGTGTGCGGAATGTGGATGGCCGACCCGAAGACATAGAGGAACAGCAGGGTGAAGAGCACGGGCTGCACCGTCACGTCGGAGAGGCGTTCGGGGACGCGGGGGATCATCCGCAGGCTGCGACCGATCAGCAGGGCCGTCTCGCGCGCGTAGCGCACCGGCGGCGCGAGCCGGGCCGGCAGTGGGTCTGCGGTGCACACGCCGTCGCGCGCCCGAAGCGGAGTGGACAACGCCGCCGTCATCGCAGGACCTCCGCCAGGCGTGCGTTGCTCCCGCCGCGCGCTTCGCGCTCCGCCTCCGCCGGCCGGCCGGTCAGCGCCAGGAAGGCGTCGTCGAGGGTCGGCCGGCGCAGCGCGATCTCGTCCACGGCCACCCCGGTGGTCCGCACCACCGCCGTCACGGCGTCGAGGTCGGCCACGTCGTCGGGAGCGGGGATGGAGACCATCCGCCGGTCCGCCGACACGGTCGAGCGGAAGTGGCGCGCGAGCGCGTCGCTCAGCCGCTCCAATCCCGCGCCGTCGATCGCGACGACGTCGACGCGCGCCTCACCGATGCGGGCCTTCAGGTCGTTGGGCGTCCCCGCGGCGACCGCCCGACCGTGGTCGATCAGCACCACCTGATCGGCAAGCGCGTCGGCCTCCTCCAGGTATTGGGTGGTGAGCAGCAGGCTCACGCCGGCCGACACCAGTTCCCGGATGGTCGACCAGACCACCGCTCGGCTGCGCGGGTCGAGGCCGGTAGTGGGCTCGTCGAGCACCACGAGTTTCGGCTCGGTGACCAGGCTGGCGGCGAGGTCGACGCGGCGACGCTGCCCACCCGAGATCGATTTGACCAACTTGTCCTGGAACTCGCCGATATCGAACCGCTCGATCAGCCGGCCCACGACCCTCCGGGCCGCCGGCTTGCGGTACCCGCGCAGGCGTGCCATCAGCACCAGGTTCTCCCTCGCCGTCAGGTTGTCCTCCAGGGCGGCGAACTGCCCCGTCAGCGAGATCACCTGCCGCACGCTGTCGGCCTGGTGGACCACGTCATAGCCGCAGACGTTGGCCGTCCCGGCGGTGGGCTCGGTGAGCGTCGCCAGCATCCGCACGACGGTCGTCTTCCCCGCCCCGTTGGGGCCGAGCAACGACAGCACGGACCCCGATGGCACCTGCAGGTCGATGCCGTCAACGGCGGTCAACTCGCCGAAGCGCTTGGTGAGCCCGTGCGTGACGACGGCAAGGTCGGAATCCTCCATGCCCTTCTCCTTTCTGTC
>WQVT01000138.1 GCA_009785715.1 Acidimicrobiaceae bacterium
CCACGTCTCGACGGTGGCCGCCGCCCGCGACATGGATCGGATCCGCCAGGCCCTCGGCGACCCGAAGCTCAACTATCTCGGCTTCTCCTACGGCACGCTCCTCGGCGCCACCTACGCCCAGCTGTACCCCACCCGCGTTCGGGCGATGGTGCTCGACGGGGCGATCAACCCGGCGCTGGCGCCCGTCCCGATGATCACCGCCCAGTCGGAGGCGCTCGACGGGCAGTTGAGGGGGCTGGAGGCGTCGTGCGCCTCCGACCATTCCTGCCCCTGGCACGCGGCTGCGGGCCAGACCCTTGCCCAGGCCTTCGGTGCCCTGCTCGCCAAGGTTCGTGCCCATCCGGAACACGTCTCGGGGACGTCGCAGGACGTCGACCCGGCCGTGCTCCTCTACGGCACGGCCGCCGGGCTGTACTCCACCGACACCTGGCCCTCGCTCGAGGACGCCCTGGCGCAGCTGGCGGGGGGCAACGGCAGCGAGATCCTCTCGATGTTCGACTCCTACGTCGGGCGCAATTCGAACGGGACCTACGCCAACACCTTCGAGGCCGAGTCAGCGGTCGACTGCCTGGACGCCCCGTCGCCGTCGGTGCGCCAGTTGATCGCCGACGGCCGCAAGGTGGCAAAGGAGGCGCCCGCGTTCGGCCTCCTCGACCTCTATAGCGAGCTCACCTGCGCGGTCTGGCCGGTCAAGGCCACGGGCACCGTCGGTCCCATCAGCGCCCCGGGCTCCCCCCCGATCGTCGTGGTCGGCAGCACGGGTGACCCGATCACCCCCTACCGCTGGGCGGTGAGCCTGGCGCACCAGCTTCACCGCGGCGTGCTGCTCACCCGGGTCGGCGACGGGCACACCGGCTACGGGGCGAGCCAGTGCGTCCGCAACGCCGTCGACAGCTACCTGGTCGACCGTAAGGCGCCGGCGGCGGGGACGCGCTGCCCGAGCTGATCCGCACCGACGCTGGTCCACGCCGGTCGGGGTGCCGCCCCGGTACCCTCCCTGCCATGCACGAGCGGCGCCGGCAGGCCTGATGGCGGGGGAGTTCGACGACATCCGGCGGCGCCTCGAGGCCATCGCCGAGGAGCTGGCCGACCTCGGCATGGAGCGCCTGCGCGAATCGATCGACGCCGGCGGGGTGGAGCTCCCGGTCGACGAACGGCGCCTGGCGCGGGCCCGGCGGGCGGTGATCCGGGCGGCCGAGGTGCTGGCCGAGCCGGACGACGCCGTCTGACCAAGACGCCGTCTGACCAAGACGCCGTCTGATCAAAGACGGGGGCCGATCAAGGATGCCGGCCCCGATCAACCACCCTGCGAGTCGGCCCTCACCTGCACCGCCGGCGGGGCGGACGGCAACCGGTTGATGGCGTCGATGAGCTGGCGGAGCCGGGCGTAGGACATCCGGTCGAAGCGCAGCGCCAGCCGAGGCATCCAGGGAAAGTCGTCGCGGTGGCGTTCCGCCGGCAGGGCCTCGTCGAGGATCTCGATCGGGCTGCGCATGATGTCGGAGAACTCCTCCGAGAGCCCGGCGACCTCGTCGGGCGTCGGCCGTGCCTGGAGGCGGAAGACCAGGGTGTCGTCCACCCAGCGCAAGGAGTGGTAGTTGCGGTAGAAGCCGAGGATCTCCTCGGCGGCCTCCGTGACGCCCTCGGCCACCCGGTAGAGGCTGTGGTCGTTCGGGCTGATGAGCCGTCGCGGCTCGACCTGCTCGGCGAGGAAGCGGTCCCACGCGGCCCAGTACGTCCCGCCCGGGAGCTCCAGGAACACGACCGGCGACGGTTCCGCCTTGCCGGTCTGCAGCAGGGTGAGCAGCTCGAAGGCCTCGTCGAGCGTGCCGAAGCCGCCGGGGAGGACCACGTATCCCCACGATTCCTTGATCAGGAGCAACTTGCGGGTGAAGAAGTACTTCATCGACACGAGCTTCGGGTCGGAGACGATGAACTCGTTCGCCGTCTGCTCCATCGGGAGGCGGATGTTGATGCCGAAGGAGTGGTCCGGGCCGGCGCCCTCGAGGCCCGCCGCCATGATCCCGGGTCCGGCCCCGGTCACCGTCGACCAGCCGTGCGAGGCGAGCAGGGAGGCGAGGTCGCGAGCCGCCGCGTAGAGGGGATCGCTGGGCAACGTGCGTGCGGAGCCGAACATCGTCACCTTCGGCACGTGTCGGTAGGGGGCGAAGACCTCGAAGCCCTCCTGCATTTCCCGCAGCGCCGCATTGGCGATCTTCAGATCGAGGCGGTCGGAGCGGTCGGTCGCCAGCCGGACGACGGTGACGAGCAGCTCGAGGAGCTGGTCGCGGTTGGACGCGGCGCCCACCGCGTCGAGGAGCTCGGTCAGGCGACGGTCGATCTCCGGCTCGCCTGTGCGGGCCCGCCCAGCCCCCCTCCGGCCGGTCCGCTGCGTGAACCCCGGGGCGATCCCGCCGGTGGCGAGCACCTTCTCGACCGAGGACGGCACCTGGAACATGGCCGCCCCGGAGACGGCGTCCACCGCGGCCGGTGCGCCGCCTGTACCCCCTTCGGCCTCGTCTTCGGTGCTCATCGAACTCCCGTGATCATCAAAAGGGCAGGCTACGACGGCAGTCGTGGGGCGATGGCGCGCTCCACCAGCCACACCACCCGGTCCGCCTTGACCCGGGCGGCCGGCACGTCGGCGCCGTCGACCACGGCCTGGAGCATCTCGCGCTTGTTCTCGCCGGCGATCGTGAACAGCGCCAGCCGGGCGCGTGCGATCCCGGAGAAGGTGAGCGTCATCCGCGGATGGACGTTGCGCCCCGAAGGGTCCACGTTGCGGGCCACCAGCTGCCCGGGGTCGGCCTGAAGCGCCTCGGAACCGGGGAAGAGCGAGGCGGTGTGCCCGTCGGGGCCCATGCCGAGGTGGACCACGTCGAGTCGCCCGACCTCGCCGATCCGCAACTGATACGCGTCGGGGCCCTCCTCACAGCTCATCGGGTAGACGGCGTTCGCCGCCCCGACGTGCTCGAGGAGCGTCTGGCGGCCGAGCAGCTGGTTCGAGTCCGGATCGTCGGCCGGCACGCAGCGTTCGTCGCCCCAGTAGATGTTCACCGACAACCAGTCGATGACCGACGCGCTCGCCTCGGCGAGGCGCGGATAGCACGTCTCGGCGCTGCTCCCGCCCGAAAGCACGAGGGAGAAGAGCTCTCCGGGGCGCGTGCCGTAGGCGTTGATGACCTCCGAGGCGAAGGCCTCGGGGACGTCGTCGACGAGGACCAGTTCTCCGTTCACGCCCGAGCAGGTTAAAGGACGGGGCGCTTCAGGGAGCCGAGTTACCGGCAGCCCGGGCGTTGGCCTTGTCGGTCAGCGACTGCATCAGCTCCTCGAAGCTCTTCACGAACGAGGAGACGCCCTCCTCCTCGAGGACCCGGGACACGTCGGCCAGGTCGACGCCGACGGCGTGCAGTCGCTCCAGGTCTGCGGCCGCCTCGTCGACGGCGGTGTCCACGGTCCGCGAGACCGTCCCGTGGTCGCTGAAGGCTTCGACCGTCGAGTCGGGCATCGTGTTCACCGTGTCCGGGCCGATCAGGTCGTCGACGTACAGCAGGTCGGGGTAGTCCGGGTTCTTCGTCGACGTGGAGGCCCACAGCGGCCGCTGCACGTTGGCGCCCTTCTGGGCCAGCGCCTCCCAGCGCGGGCCGGAGAATTCGTCCTGGAACAGGCGGTACGCCAGCTTGGCCTGGGCAACAGCCGTCTTGCCGGCCAGCCCGTGGGTGTCCACCCCGAGGTGGCTGAGCCGCCGGTCGACCTCGGTGTCCACCCGACTCACGAAGAAGGAGGCGACGCTGTGGACCCGGCTCAGGTCTCCGCCGGCGGCGTCGAAGCGCTCCAACCCGCTGATGTACGCCTCGATGACTTCGGCATAACGGGGGAGGCTGAAGATGAGCGTAACGTTGATATTCCGGCCTTCGGCGATCATCTCGTGGATCGCAGGCACGCCGGCTTCGGTAGCCGGGATTTTGACCATCAGGTTGGGCAAATTGATGCGCTGGTGGATATTGCGGGCCGCGGTCGTCGTCCCGGGCGTGTCATTCGCCAGTCCCGGAGCGACCTCCAGGGAGACGAATCCATCCTTCCCGCCGCTCTCGTCATGGAGGGGCCTGAACACCCCGAGGGCAGCCGTGACGTCATCCACGGCCATCGTCCAGTAGGCGTCCTCCACCGAGCCCTTGGAGGTGAGGGTCGCGAACTGCTCGTCATAGATCTCCGAACCGGGGCCGGTCATGGCGTGCATGAAGATCGTGGGGTTCGAGGTCACACCACGGATGCCGCGTGAGAGCAGCTCGGCAAGGCCGCCGCCCTGCACGCTCTGGCGGGAGAGGTTGTCGATCCAGGGGCTCTGGCCCCCGGCGTCGAAAAGGTCATGAAGGAGGGTCATACGCCGTCCTCGCTTTCGCTATCGAATTCATCGTCGGAGCCATTGTCGATTTCGTCCAAAAGGGCCTGCGCCCGGCCGGCCACGTTCTCGGGTGTGAACCCGAACTCGGCAAGGACCTCGTCCCCCGGGCCGGAGAGGCCGAAGTGGTCGATCGCCACCGAGTCGTCGGCCCAGCGTGACCAGCCGAAGGAGCTGGCCGCCTCGACCGAGAGGACCGGGCTCCCGGGCCCGAGCACCAGGTCCTGATAGTCGTCGTCCTGGGCGTCGAAGAGGTCCCACGACGGCATCGAGACGACCCGGGCCCGCACCCCATCCGCCTCGAGCAGCTTGGCGGCCTCCACGCACACCGAGACCTCCGAGCCGGTCCCGATCAGCACCACGTCGGGGTCGTCCCCGCCCTCGACCAGGATGTAGGCCCCCCGGTCCACCTCGCCGTCCGCGGTGCCCTCGAGCACGGGGACCGCCTGGCGGGTGAGGATCAGCGCCGTCGGCCCGTCGGACTCGAGGGCGATGCGGAGGGCGGCCGCCGACTCGTTGGCGTCGGCGGGGCGGATGACCCGCAGGCCGGGCGTGGCCCGCATGATCGCCAGGTGCTCGATCGGCTGGTGGGTGGGCCCATCCTGACCGAGGCCGACCGAGTCGTGGGTCCAGAAGTAGATCACCTTGTGCTCGGAGAGCGCGGAGAGACGCACCGAGCCGCGCATGTAGTCGCTGAAGATGAAGAACGTGCCGCCGATCGGGATGATCCCGCCGTGGGCGGCCATCCCGTTCATGATCCCGCCCATTGCGTGCTCGCGGACCCCGAAGGCCATCTGGCGCCCTCCGGGAGACTCCCGGTCCTGGCGGATGGCGTCGTTCAGCCGGGTCCCGGTGTTGCCGGTCAGGTCGGCGCCTCCCGAGACGATGCCCGGGACCACGTCGGCGATGGCGTTCAGCGCAGCGTTGGCCGACGCCCGGGTGGCGAGCTTCTCCCCGGGGGACCAGGTCGGCAGCTTGGCCTCCCAGCCGTCGGCGCCGATCCCACCCCACTGGATGGCCCACGACTGCTTGTCGGCGGACCCCGGTCCGGCGAAGTGGGCGGCCAGCCCGGCCTCCCACGCCTTGCGGGCCTCGGCGCCCCGGGCGCCGGCCTCCCGGTAGAACTCGACGACCTCGTCGGGGACCCAGAAGTGCTCCTCGGGTGGGAGCCCGAGGATCTCCTTGGTGATCTTGATCTCGTCCTCGCCGAGGGGATCGCCGTGGGCGCGGTGGTCGTCGGTGAACTTGGGGGAGGGGTAGCCGATGTGGCTGCGGAGCGTGAGGAAGGAGGGCTTGTCCTCGACGGCCATCGCCCGCCGGATGCCGGCCTCGAGCGCCTCGGCGTCGTTCGAGATCTCGCCCAGGTTCTCGACGTGCCAGCCGTAGGCCTCGAACCGCTTGACGGGGTCGTCGTTGAGGGCGATCTCGGTGGGCCCGTCGATGGTGATGTGGTTGTCGTCGTAGATGTAGATCAGCCGGCCGAGACCGAGGTGCCCGGCCAGCGATGCCGCCTCGTGGGAGATGCCCTCCATCAGGCAGCCGTCGCCGACGATCACGAACGTGTAGTGGCCCATCACCTCGGGGCCGTAGCGGGTCCGGAGGATCCGCTCGGCGATGCCGAGCCCGACGCCGTTGGCAACGCCCTGGCCGAGCGGGCCGGTGGTCACCTCGATGCCCGGGGTCCCGTGGTTTGCCTCGGGGTGACCGGGGGTGTGGCTGTGCGGCGTCCGGAACGCCTTGATGTCGTCGAGGGTCAGGCCGTAGCCGGTCAGGTACAGCATCGAATACTGGAGGATGCAGGCGTGGCCGGGGGAGAGCACGAAGCGGTCCCGGTTCGGCCAGGTCGGTTCCGCGGGGTCGTAGTTCATGATCCTGGACCACAGCACGTGCGCAAGCGGCGCCAGCGCCATGGCGGTCCCCGGGTGCCCGGAGTTCGCTTTCTGCGGGGCGTCCATCGCGAGGCCCCGGATGACGTTGATGCCAAGTTGCTCGAGGTCGGTGGCCCCGGCGGTGATGGTCTGGCTCATGGCCTGACCCTACCCAGCGTGGTGCCGCCGTCACGCACCCTCCGGGCAGGTCCGTTCGCCGAGGGAGAAAATCTCGCGTCTCGGCAGGGACTCGTCAGGGAGGGGCGGACGGGTCCGAGAGGAGCGCCATCGTGACGTGGCTCCTGCCGAGTCGGAGGCGGCCGCCGAGGGGTCCGATCTGGG
>WQVT01000139.1 GCA_009785715.1 Acidimicrobiaceae bacterium
CTCTCCGGCGCCGCCCAGCCGGCGCCGACCAGCACACAGTTCGACCCCACCGTCCGTGCGGCCAACCAAGCGGCCCAGGCGGCGTCGTCATTGCTGCCGCTCCCGGCGGTGCCCGGAGCCACCCAGTCGATACCGCTCCAGGCCGGCGCCAACGGGAGCGGCAAGAAGTAGCTCACCAACCCCTGCGGTCGGCTGTCGAAGGTCGTAACAGCGCTCCTTGGACCAAAAGATCACGTGTTTCAGGTGATGCTTGGCGCGAGGCGAACGGGCCATGATGGTCTTCGGACGGCGGCGTCAACGCAACACAGACGCAGAGCGATCGATGGGAGGGGCCATGGCCCGGTCCTCAGGCTTTTCGCGGCCTGACTACCGGCTCATGGGTGCACGTTATGACCGATGTCGAATTTCCCGAAGGGGCTGGCCTGGTACCGCAGTATGCGGTGCCGGCAAGTGACTGGGCGATCATCAATGAGCGCGCCGCGCTCACCGTCGAGATGCAGGGCGTCGCATCGGAGCTCGAGCAGTACGTACCGAACTACCCCGTGCTGCTCCAGGCTTGCACCCTGTGGCGGTCGGTCACCTGGGGCGCGCTGATCACCCAGGCGGTGGACACCGAGCTGTTCGGGAACGACGCGGCGGCGGTTCTCGAGCAGATCTCGTCGGATCTGTCCGGCGTCGGCCCGAATGACCCGGTTCCGGCCTCGATCTCCTTTCTCACTACGGTCCAGTTCCAGGCGCTGGCGAAGACCGCGGGCGAGCTGGGTGGGGCTGCCTCGAAGCTCGCCGGCGGGATCGCGGGGTTCGTGGCCGCGAACCGCGACGCCGACGCTTCGCTGGAGAAGTTCCCGCTCGACGGCTGGCCCACGATCGGCGGCCCGATCGACTCCGTGGAGCGCGCGATGGCGGGCCTCCAGCAGTCATGGGGCGCCATAGTCTCTCAGCTAAAGGCGCCATCCGGCGGCGAGTCGAAGATCACCACCGCCGGCCTGCTGGCGAGCAACCTCTCTGCGGCCATCTCGTCGTGGGACGGGCTCGCCAAGGATGCGCGAAGTTTCGTCAGCATGGCGTCGGATCTCGAGTCGGAGACGGCGCCATGACCGGCGTGTCCGTGGCAGCGTCCCTCGGGGCCGCCGGCCCTGGCCCGACGCTGACCGCCCAGCTCTTCCCGCTCAGCGCGCACGGCAATGTGCGGGCCAGCTACAACTGGCGGTTCTCCGCGCTCAACGTCGACCCGAACGACGCCTCACCGTTCGTGTGGGTGTTCCAGAAGACGGAGGGCGGCTCGGTGGCCTTATCCCCGCGGGATGGGAGCGACGGTTCGTCTGCATGGGCTTCGAAGAAGATGCCCGACGGCTCGGTCACGTGGTCGCCACCGAACGGGGACCTCGGGGAGGCCCGATGGGCGACGGCGTACCCGGATGAACACGAAAACTTCGCAAACGTCGTCCAGATGCAGGTTCCGGAGGCCGACTCGGGCTATCCGGAGTGGAACCCCTTTCCCTACGAGTGGACGCTGACTGGGCTCGGACTGCTGACCGTCGAGCTGTGGGACACGAACGGCTATAGCGCCTACATCGGCGTCAACGAGTCGATCACCACGGACAACGACCACGCCGGCTATCTGATCCTGAGCAGAGGCACCACCACCGATCTGTCCTGCAAGTTCCTCGTCGCTGTCCAGCAGAACCTCCAGGCGGCGGTGCACGCACCCTTGTTCTCGTCATTCTCAGAAGCCGACGTGAGCGCCGAGGTGGCGCGGCAGGGTCACGGAGATCCGCAGACCCTCACGAAGGCGATCTTCGCTGCCACCGGCAGATGACCAGATGAGCAAGCCAAAGACAAACTGAAAGGAGCGACCGATGACCGCCGTGAACGTTACCGATCCCCTGATCCAACCACCCCCCCATCTTTTGACCACGGTCGTGGATCCGACCACGAAAGAACCGGGCTACGCGTTTCCGCTGCAGACCGACGCATGGCTGAAGATGCAGACGGTGGTGAACAGGGCGCTTGCATTCCCGCTGAGCAAGGATGATTTCTCGAACCTGTACGGGACCTTCACCGACGAGGGAACGGTGCAAAGCGCCCTCGAGATTCTCGGCCAGATCAACACCACTGCGAAGAACTACGGTGACCCAAAGACCCTGATCTCCGATCTGGCGGCGTTCCAGCAGGTGGACACGCCCCCAGACTCGATCTACGGCCACGCCGTCTGGCTGGCCGCGCAGACCCAACTCGCCTCCCAACAGATCGGCTCGTTGCTCGAACAGGGTCTGACAGACATCGGCAGTGAGCCCCCCGGGCAGAGGGTGCAAGACCTGACGGACCTGCTGACGGGGGATGGCGGCATCAACTCCTACGCCACCAAGCTCCGGGATTACATCAGTCACATAGACCCCGACACGAAAAAGGACAGCGGATTCCTGGGCGCGGTTGGCGACTTCTACGACGAACTGAACGCCGAGCTGACCGGCCCGACGAACTCGCTCCAGTGGTACCTGAACCAGTCCAAGAACGTCCTTGCCGACGCGAAGAGCGCGGTGAGCGGCGACGAGCAGCAGATCAGCCAGCTCAACGACTCGATCAAGCAACTGAACGACGAGTACATCGGCTTCACCGTCGCGGCCTGCGCTTCGCCAGCGATGATCCTGGTTCCCTTCTTCGGCGAACTGCTCGTCATCGCCGACGCGACCACGTTCGGAGTCCTCGCCGGCACGGTGAAGAAGCAACTCGACGACGCCAATGATGCGCTCCACTCTGCGGAAGAGGACGATCAAAAGAAGGCGGCGCTCGTCACAGTCCTCGGCTCGTTCAACGATGCGGCGGGCGATGTCGGAGACGATGGAAGGGCCTTTCTCAACGCCATCGGCCAGCTGAGCAGCGGATGGACGGAATTCATTGGGCAAATCACCACCCGGCTTCAGGCGCTGACGGCAGAGGACGTCCAGAACTGGAGCTCGTTCCTGGACAGGGTCGGGTTCCGGACGGCAATCGAGGGCTGGAACCTGATCTCGGCCAAGGCCGAGCAGTTCTTCCAAGCCGGGTTCGTGACGTTCGCCCCCGCCGACAAGTCCAGTTGGTTGGCCGAGGGGACGGGGGCAGCGCGATGACCGATTGGCAGCCAGACTGGCAACGACTCGAGACGACGGCTGCGTCGCTGATCGCCTCCGATCCACTCGCCGCGCTGATCAACAGGGTGACCCCGGCCGGTGGGTACGTGGCGATCGGGCTCCATACGACGCTCGCCGACGTGCTGAGCGCCGCGATCAAGGCCGAACCGTTGACCGGTGCGCTCGTGATCGCCGTCGACACGCTGGAGGTCGCCGCGGGGGACACCGTCATCGTCGCCCCCGGCGTGGAGATCATCGCCCGGGCGGTCGTCGTCGACGGAGGCTCGGCGAACCTGATCATCCGCTCTGGCCTGGCCGGAGCCGCGATCCAGCTGACGACCGCCGGGATATCGGGAACGCTGACCGTCGCCTTCCAGGACGCGGACGGCGCAGCGATCGACGGCGGCGGCAACGGCCCGGTTGCGATGAGTGGCCTCGTCTACCCGCAGGTGATCACCGCCAACCCGGCCAGCAAGGCGTCCGTGAGCACCGCTGCGGTGGATGTCGCAGACAGTCTCCACGAACCCTGGGCGATCGTCGCGCTGGAGCTGAGCGCATCGATCGCGGGGACGCTCATCGACCAGGGCGGTGACGGCGCCCTCGGATTGGCCGCCGACATGCTCCGATGGGTGACGGGCGGCTGCTCGTCGCTCATCACCGAGCAGGACCAGTTCCAGGGGGTCGACCACGACAACCTCGCCTCGTTGCAGACCACGGCGGTCGGGTTGCTGTCGTTCACCCAGTCACAGACGTCCGGTGCCACGTACGCGCCGGTGCTGTCGGCCGACCGCTATCAGGCGCAGATCAATTCGCTTCTCGACCTCGCGAAGACCTACGACGACAAGATCACCGCCTTTCAGAACGAGCAGAACACCGACCAGCTGCTGGCCTCGTTCGCAGAGACGCTCGGCACCACGTACCAGGAGGCGGAGACGCCGCTGCTCAACGCGCTCCTTCGCCTGGCGGATGAATCGGGGTTGGTCCACGGACAGCTGACCAACGCGGCCTACCAGCTTCAGGAAGTGGGCGACACGCTGCCGAATCTGCAGCAGGCGCTGGAGGACGCGATCCACGACGAGGGGCAGCGGGAGCTCGCCAAAGCCGCGGTCGACACGCTGTCAGAGCTCCTGCAGCTGTATGTCGCCGTGGGAGCGATATTGCTCTTCGAAGACCCCAATGCCGTGATCACCGAAGCGATGAACATCGTCAAGGAGCTGATCCAGCTGGGCGCGGAGGCGATCGACGACGCGATCGCCAAGGGCGCCCAGTCCGCGGAGCGACCTCCCACCGTGCCCTCGGACTTCAGCGACACTAGAGACGGGGCTCAGTACCTGACCGGGTCGATGGCGAGTTTCGCCCAGGCCGTGGCGACGCTGTGGCAGGTGGTCTCCCAGGCCGCTTCGAGCAAGCCGCCGAACCTGTCCCCGGACCTCGTCAAGGCGGTCGACCAGCTGCCCGATCTGAGCGGCCTGTCCGTCGGTGGCCTCGATCCGGTCACGTACTGGAAAACGGTCGTCGCTCAGGTCATCGCGGCGATCGAGCCTCACAAGGACCTTCCGCAGGCAACGGCGTACCTCGAGGCGATCGAGCTTGCCGCCACGTACGGAAGTGCGGTCGGCGACCTGCAGATGAAGCTGCTCGAGCTCTACACGCAGGGAATGACGGCCTTCGACCAGCTGGTCGCCGCCAAACGGGCGGAGGATGACTGGGCCAAGTTGAAGGACAAGCTGGTCGACCAGACCGAGAAGGTATCGGCGGCGATCGGGCTTCTCCAACGCGGCTACCTGAACGTCAAGCGCAGCCTCGTGCTCGTGGTCGAGAACTACCGGGCTTCGTTCCTCTATCAGTGGCTACAGCCCGCGGACATCCAGGTTGACGTCTCGATGCCCCTGCTGAGTCTGAGGCAAGCAGCGGTCAACTCGATCGCCGGGCTGAACCAGGTCCTGGCCGGCACGGCGCTGCGGCCCCGGCAGAAGTTCGGGAACGTGACCTACGCGGTCAAGCAGCAATGCCAGCCTCTGTTCTCCAAAGACGGCAAGGCGAGATTCACGATTCCCGCCGACGCTCTGGCGTCTCAGCTCGACGGCGATACGGCCGCGTACCTCATGGCCGCCACGTTCGAGCTGGTCGGGGCTACCCAGGGCAGCAAGAAGGCGGTGGAGCTGCAGATCGAAACATCAGGGCACTACACCAACCGGCTCGGAAAGAATGAGGTCCGGTTCGTCTCGCAGCCGGTGTCGATGAAGAACATCTACTACCCGGGCAACCCACCCATCTGGGTGACGAAGTGGGAGTTCGCCGACGAGAACGCCTATCTCGCTCCCACCCCGTACACCGACTGGACGCTGACCGTCGACCAGGGCCCGCAGGGTGCGACAGCCATCAATGTCACACTGACCGGCATCGTCCTGCAGAACCCATAGCCGAAAATTCTCACCGTCGAAACGAGCCATGATCGGAGCTCCAATGCAAAGAAGAAGATCGCTATGACCGGGGCGCTGCTTCCAACGCGGCTGGCCGTGGGCATGCACTTACCCGACGAAGCAAGTTCTCGGCAAGCGGGACAACCTGAGCCCAAAGCGCCTGACGTCCAAGAGCTCGACCAGTTCAGCCAGGAGCAATACAACCTCAACGACAGTATGGCCCTATCTCTCGGCTATTCGCTGTTCAACCTGAGCGACGATGCAGATCAGGTCCTTTTAGTCTTTCAGGCGGCCCGCTTCAAGGATCTGGTTTCTGAAGGGGAGACCTATCGATTTGGCGTGGCAATCGAAGCCGCAATAACCGTTATAACAAACTCATTCAAGGGTGGACTCACCCTTCCCGTAGTCGCAGCAAATGTTCAACTCAACTTTGCCAGCGCCTCATCAGAGCTCAGTCTTCGTGGGTATCGACCGCCACCCTCCGGACCTCCGATGCTTCCCACTTGGGGATCATTTGACGTCAGCAATTATACTGATTTTCAGGGTACGATCAGCAAATGCAACAGGAAGTCCTCTTTGATGACAACAATATCGTCCCGGTGCTGATCGCCACGACGACTGCACCACCGACGGTCAAAGCGCCAGCTGGATCGCGCAAGCACTGGTACAACAGCATTGGCATTCAATAAGGCAGTACCTGAGGAGACGTGGCCGCGCCTCTGACCGCCACCGTGGATCGGCCGGGCTTAACGATGCTCAATCCGAGCCGCGGTGAGCGGCCGCGGGCCTGCGTTGTGTACACTCCGTCAGTTTTTGCGGGCTGACGGCGGACAAGAAGGGGAATAGCGGGATGCGTGGTCTCCGTCGGTGGGTAGCCACCGTGACGGGGGGGCTGCTCGTAGCAGGGTCCACCCTGGGCGTATTCGTGTCTCCAGCGACCGCGGCCGGCACGACTTTCGCGAATACCAACTCGATCACGCTCAGCAACCCGACGAGCGCGCCCGGCGAGGCCAACGCTGCGCCCTACCCCTCGTCGATTGCTGTATCGGGGCTCACCGGGACCGTCAGC
>WQVT01000140.1 GCA_009785715.1 Acidimicrobiaceae bacterium
AGCTCGGTCTGGTGACGACGGGCTCGCTCGAGCGCCGCGCCCACCAGGCCCCGGAAGAGCGGGTGGGCGCGATCGGGCCGGCTCTTGAATTCGGGGTGCGCCTGGGTGCCGACCCAATAGGGATGGCCGGGCAGCTCGATGAACTCCACCAACCGATCGTCGGGCGACACGCCCGAGGCGACCAACCCGCCCTCCTCCAGCCGGCTCCGGTAGCGGGGGTTGACCTCGTAGCGGTGACGGTGGCGCTCGTAGACGAGGGACTCCCCGTATGCCTCGCCCACCTGGCTCCCGGGGGTGAGCTTGGCGGGCCAGGTCCCGAGCCTCATGGTGCCGCCCATCTCCGTGACGTCCCGCTGCTCCTCCATCAGGTCGATCACCGGGTGCGGGGCATTGCGGTCGAACTCCCGGGAATTCGCGCCCTCCAGGCCGACCACGTTGCGGGCGAACTCGATCACCATCACCTGCAGGCCGAGGCAGAGCCCGAGGCAGGGGATGCCGTGTTCCCGGGCATAGGACGCGGCGGTGATCTTGCCCTCGATGCCCCGCTCGCCAAAGCCCCCGGGGATGACGATCCCGTCGAGGTCCCGGAGCCGCCCGTCGGCGAGCAGCCCTGCCACCTCCTCGGCCTGGATCCACTCCAGATCGATCGCCGCGCCGTGGGCGTAGCCGCCGTGCCGCAGCGCCTCGACGACGGACAGGTAGGCGTCCGGGAGGTTCACGTACTTGCCGATCAGCCCGATCCGGACCGGTTCGACCGCCGATTCGACGCGGGCGACCAGCCTTTCCCATCCGGAGAGGTCGAGGACGTGGGCGGCCTTGCCGTCGGCGCTCTGGCCGTCGAAGCGCAGCAGCTGGCAGACGTAGTCGTCGAGCCCCTCTTCGTGGAGGCTGAGCGGGATCTCGTACAGGTTCGGCGCGTCGACGCAGGACACCACCGCCTCGACGGGAACGTCGCAGAGGAGCGAGATCTTCTGCTTCAAGCCGTCCGAGATGCTGCGGTCGCTGCGACAGATGATCACGTCGGGCTGGATGCCCCGGCTGCGCAGCTCGGTGACCGAGTGCTGCGTCGGCTTCGTCTTCTGCTCACCCGACGGGCCGAGGTAGGGGACGAGCGTGACGTGCATGTAACAGACATTGTCCCGGCCGATGTCCTTGCGGAACTGCCGGATCGCCTCGAGGAAGGGCAGGATCTCGATGTCGCCGACGGTGCCGCCCACCTCGGTGATCACGACGTCGACGTCCTCGGAGCCGAGCCGGCGGATCCGGCTCTTGATCTCGTCGGTGATGTGCGGGATGACCTGGACCGTGCGGCCGAGGTAGTCGCCGCGGCGTTCCTTGGCGATCACGGACTGGTAGATCGACCCCGTCGTTGCGTTCGAGTCGCGGTGCAGGTTCTCGTCGATGAACCGTTCGTAGTGACCGAGGTCGAGGTCGGTCTCACCGCCGTCCTCGGTCACGAACACCTCGCCGTGCTCGAAGGGGTTCATCGTGCCGGGGTCGACGTTGATGTACGGGTCCAGCTTCTGCATGGTCACCCGCAGCCCGCGGCTCTTCAACAACCGCCCGAGCGACGACGCGGTGAGGCCCTTCCCGAGAGAACTCGCCACACCACCGGTCACGAAGATGTGCTTTGCCATGCAACGCCTTCCCGCCCTGACTCACTCAGAGTCCGTGGGCTCTCGTTCGGGCTCCGCTGGCCCGACACTGTCCGTCCCAAATCACGGATCGTCCCAACACAAGGCCTTCCTGGCCCGGGCCCGTACGTTCTGGCCAACGCATGGTACCAGCCAGCTCCCGCCTACTCACTGGATGGTCACCCTCCCCACGCCGATTCGGCGCCGGCCAGCAGCTCCTCGGCGTGCCGGCGGGCGGTCGCGCTGGCGGGTTGCCCCGACAACATGCGGGACAGCTCGACCACCCGGGCGGCCCGGTCGAGCTCGGTGACCGTCGAGCTGGTGTGCTCCCCGACCACGTCCTTGCTCACCGCCAGGTGCGCCCGGGCGAAGGCGGCCACCTGCGGGAGGTGGGTGACCACGAGCACCTGGTGCTCGCGTCCGAGCGCCGCCAGGGCGCGCCCGACCGCCACGGCTGCCTCCCCGCCGATTCCGGCGTCCACCTCATCGAAGACCAGGGTCCGCGCCGCGGTGCCCGCCGACCCCGCCGGCAGCCTTCCCCGGGCCACCCCCGCCGGCGCCGGGATGCCGATCGACGCCGACGCCCCCGAGAGGACGAGCCGGACGGCGAGCATCGTCCTCGCCAGCTCGCCGCCGGAGGCGACCTTGGTGAGGGGCAGGAGCGGCTCGCCGGGGTTGGCGGCGAGCAGCCAGGTGACGTCCTCGCCCGCGGGGTCGTCGCCGACGTGCACGTCGAATCGGGCCCGCGGCAGGGCCAGGATGCGCAACGCCGTCTCGACCGCAGCCGACAGCGCCGGTGCCGCCGCCCGCCGGGCCGCGCCGAGCGCCTTCTCGGCCCTGCGGACCGAGGCCGAAGCGGCGGCCGCCTCGGCGTCGGTCGCCGCGGCGCGCACCTCGAAGGATTCGAGGTCCGCCACCCGCCGGCGCCCCTCGTCCCGGAAGGCGATCACCTCGGTCAGGGTCTCGCCGTATTTGCGTCGCAACTCGGCCAGCAGGTGCCGGCGGGCCGAGACCGCCTCCAGGCGGGCCGGGTCGTCCTCCAGCCCCTCCGCCACGGCTCGGCTGTCGCTTGCCGCATCGGCCAGCTCGGCTTCGAGCGCGCGCAACCGGTCGTGCAGCGCCGCCACGCTTCGCCGGCCCGCCAGCCCGGCGATCGCCGAGCCCAGCTGGTCGAGGACGCCGCCGTCTCCGGAGAGCGCCTCGTGCACCGCGAGGACGGCGTGGCGGAGGGTCTCGGTGTCGCCGAGCCGCTCCTCCTCGTCGGCCAGCGCGGCATCCTCGTCGGGGTCGTCCAGGCCGGCGCGGTCCAGTTCCTCGAGCTGGAACCGCAACAGGTCGAGCTCGCGGGCGCGGCTGCGGGCGTCGCCTCCCAACTCGGCGCGGGCCTCCTCGAGCGCCCGCAGCCGGGCCCGAGCCGCGAGCAGCGGACCGACGTCGATCCCCCCCGCCCGGTCGAGGGCGGAGCGCTGCACGGCCGGCGAGAGCAACGACTGCTGCGTGTGCTGGCCGTGCAGGTCCACCCGTGCCCGTCCCGCCTCCCCGAGCTGCCCCGCGCTGGCCATGGTGTCCCCCACATAGGCACGCGAGCGGCCCTCGGCGGGAACCACCCGTGCCAGCACGAGATCCTCGCCGTCGTCGTCGTAGCCATCGGCGGATCCGATAAAGCGTCCCTCTATGACCGCCTCGCCGGCCCCGGAGCGGACGAGCGTGGGATCCGCGCGGCCGCCGAGCAACAGCTCGATCGCCTCCACCACCAACGTCTTGCCGGCCCCGGTCTCGCCGGTGAGGGCGGTCATGCCCGGTCCGAGCGTCAGCGCGACGTCGTCGATCACTCCAAGCTGGCGAACCCGCAGCTCGGTCAGCACCCTGGCTTCAGGGCTCGCCGAGGTGGAATTTGTGCTTCAGGATGTCGAGGTAGTCACGGTCGCAGAAGGTGACCAGCCTCGCGTCGCTCTCCGACTGCCGGCACGTGAGCACCTCGCCGGGGCGCAGGCAGGGGGCGGCCCACCCGTCGATCACCACCTCCGCCTCCCGCTCATCGAGCGGCTCGATCGACACCGATTCGCCGGCGCCGAGCACGAGCGAGCGATCGAAGAGCATGTGGGGGGCCACCGGCGTCACGATCAGCGCCCGCCCGAGGGGGGAGAGGACGGGGCCCCGGGCAGACAGGTTGTACGCGGTGGAGCCGGTCGGCGTCGCCACCAGGAGCGCGTCGGCCGAGTAGTTGAGGAAAGGTTGATCGTTGACGGCGAGCGCGGCGCGCAGGGTGTGGCCCCCGACCGGCCGCTGGAGGACCACGTCGTTCAGCGCAGAGCTGTGCAGCAGCACCGGCCCCTTCCCGGCCTCGCCCCGAACCTCGACGTCGAGGCGCATCCGCGACTCGATCGAGTAGTCGCCTGCCAGGAAGCGCTTCAGCGAGTCGATGAGGTCCTCCGGCTCGACCACGGTCAGGTAGCCGAGGTTGCCGAGGTTGACGCCCAGCACGGGGACGTCGCAGCCGTCCACGAGCCCGAGCGTGCGCAACATGGTGCCGTCGCCACCGAGGCTGATCACCAGCTCCAGGTCCCGCATCTCCTCGGAGGGCGCGGCCGGCGGAGGACCGTCGCCGTGCGCCACGGTCAGCATCCGGACTTCGTGGCCCGTGCGCGTCAGCCATGCGGCCGCCTCGTCGGCCAGCGCGACCGCCTGCGCCCGCTGCGTGTGCGCCCCGAAGCCGATGACCGCCACCCCTAGTCCCCCACGTCGATGCCGGAGAGCAGGGCCGGGACGTCGAGGCGCTCTTCCAAGGTCACCGGCGCGCCCTTCCCGGTGGCGACGAGGTGGGCGAGGAACTCGACGTTGCCGTCGGCACCCCGGAGCGGGGAGACCATGACCCCCATCATGGCTGCTCCTTCGGCTTCGAGCGCGCCTATCGCGCCGATGAGCGCCCCGGCCCAGATCTGCGGGTCCCTGATCACCCCGCGGCCGCGGTCGGCTTCGGTGCGGCCCGCCTCGAATTGGGGTTTGACCAGCACCACCACGTCGGCCCCCGGGGCGGCGAGCCGCATCAGCGCAGGCGCCACGGTCCGCAGCGAGATGAACGACAGGTCGGCGACGACGACGCCGAACGGCGCCCCCGGCAGGTCTGCGGGACCCAGATGGCGGATGTTCGTGCGTTCGAGGGAGGTCACCCGCGGTTCGGCGCGGAGCTTCTCGTGCAGCTGGCCGCGACCGACGTCGACCGCGGTGACGTGCGACGCCCCACGCTGCAGGAGGCAGTCGGTGAACCCGCCCGTCGATGCGCCGGCGTCGAGCGCCGCCTTGCCCGCCACGTCGACGCCGAATCCCTCCAGTGCCGCCTCGAGCTTGCGGCCGCCCCTGCCGACGAAGCGCTCCGGCTCGCCGGTGACGAGCACGGGCTCCGCGGCGCTCACCTGCCGTGCCGCCCGTTCAGCCACCGCACCGGACACCCGCACCCGCCCGAGCCCGATCAGCTCCTGGGCCGCGGCCCGGGAGGGCGCCAGCCCCCGCCGAACCAGTTCGGCGTCCAAGCGGCGTCGAACGGTCAGCTCGACGTCCCGCCCGGGTCCGAATCGTCGTGGCCCAGACGCGACTCGAGATCGTCGAGGCGCGACCGCACCTCATCCAGCTCCTCCCGGGTGGCCAGCCCGAGGTGGAGGAGCTGGGACCGGATCTCGGAACGGATCGTCTCGATCAGCTGGTCCGCCCGCTCCCGCCTCGCCGCCCGCGGCTCGCCGTCAGCGGGGTCGCGCTCGTCGTCACCCGGCTCCGAACGGGCTTTGAAGAACCCGTCCAGCCGGTTGTACGCCGCATTGACGAACGCCGCCCCGGCTTGCTCGAAGCGCTTCAACGGCTCCTCTTCGGCCATGCCTCACGGTATCGCCGTGCGAGGGTTCAGCCGAGGCGGCGCACGACCTCGGCGAGGTCGTCCCCGACGAGCTTCGGCGTCGGGCTCACCGGCAGATCGCCGCGCCCGGTCACCCCCGACAGGACCAGCGCGAAGCTGGCCCCGACCAGCTCGGCGAAGCGGCCGTCGGTCGCGGGTTGGTCGCCGACCATCACGTCGGGCTGGCCGAAGCGCTCCCGCACGAGTGAGGCGGTGGCCGGGTTCGGCTTTCCGGCGACCTCGGGTTGATGCCCCGAGGCGGTGACGAGGAACGCGATCAGGGCCCCGGCGCCGGGTACCAGCCCGTCGGGGGTGGGAAAGGTGGCGTCGGTGTTCGTGGCGACGAACCGGGCCCCGGAGCGGATCGCCGTGTTTGCCGCCGCCAGCTCGTCGTAGTCGAGCTTGACGGTGCGCCCGACCACGACGGCGTCGGGGTGATCGCCCGCCTCGACCGCCACGGCACCCCGCTCCTCGAGCGCCTCGTGCAGGCCGGCGCCCCCGAGGATGAGCACCGTCGAGCCGGGCGCCACGAGCGACGCCGCGGCCTGCGCAGAGGTGACGAGCTCCTCGGCCTCGGCGCCCACGCCGGCGTTGGTCAGCCGTTCGGCGAACTCGGCCTTGGTCGGGCCGGAGTTGTTCGTCAGGAACACGACATCGTGTCCGTCTGCCTTGAGCCGAGCCACGGCGTCGGCCGAGCCGGGGATGGGTTGGCCGGCGAGCCACACCACCCCGTCGAGATCGAGTACCCAGCGCACGGCACTCACTCTGCCAGAGCAGCCACCCTCGCGAGGTACTCGCTGGCGAGTTCGTAGAGCGGTTCGCCGGGCTCGTAGGGGGGCGTCGGGGCGGACCGGTCGTCGGTCCAGAGCAGCTCCGTCGTCGACAGGAGCCCCTCGAAGCTGATCGTGCGCAGCGGCGATCCTCCGGCCGTCGGGCCGTCCGGACTGTCCACGACGCGGCGTTCGTGCAGGTTCCAGCGGGAGAGGCCGATGCCCGGGTCACGCACCAGCGCGTGCCCGAACCCCGGACCGAGGTCGAACGCCCGCTGCCCGCCGGGCACCTCGTG
>WQVT01000141.1 GCA_009785715.1 Acidimicrobiaceae bacterium
CATCCTGCGGGCCACCCACACGATGTCCGCGTACGTGAAGATCGGTTGGGAGACGGGGATCCGTAACGAGTTCAATGTGCTGCGCAGCGTCGGTGTGCCGGCGCGCCAGAGCATGGAGATCGTGCTCTTCTCCCAGCTCTACGCGGGCATGCGGGGGCTCGGCCACGCTTACCGTGCCGTCGGGGACTTCCTCCCGGCGTACGGGGAGCCCACCGTTGCGGCGGAGTTCCCTCCGGGCTGGGAGGTCGAACCCCAGGCCTTCGAGGCGGGCCTCGACTACTCGGCGAGGGACCTGACCGCGGAGGACCGGGAGAACCTCGGCTCCTGGTACGAGCGCAACGTGGGCTACGTCCCGGACTCCATCGCTTTCGGGCTCAAGTATCACCCCGAGTTCCTGAAGGCGAATCGCGGCAAGTGGGAGACCGCGATCCGGACCCTGCCCAAGCAGTTCGCACCCCACCTCATGATCCGCCAGAGCATGATCGCCGGCAGTGTCGAGGGCCTGCGCGAGTCGGTTCTGCTCGGCAAGACCTGGGGAATGACGCGCGAGATCGTCGTGATGGGGATTTCGGGAGCGGTGATGTACTTCAACGGCTTCGAGGGCTACTACACCGCGATGAAGGCCGTCGACGACATCCTGGACGGCTGGGACGGCATGGTCGAGTGAGGGAGGGCCGCCCGCAATCATTCTTCCCTGACCATCGCCCGGCGGCTGACTGACCATGCAATATCGCGCCCTCGGTTCGACCGGGATCCTGGTCTCGCGGCTCTGTCTCGGGGCGATGAGATACGGGCCGGGCGGAAACCCCGACCACGACGACTGCATCTCTCAGATCCACACGGCGCTCGACGCCGGGATCAACTTCGTCGACGTCGCCGACATCTACGGGCGGGGCGAGTCGGAGGAGATCGTGGGCAAAGCCCTGAAGGGACGCCGTGACCAGGTCGTCGTCGCCACCAAGGTGAACGGGATGATGGGGGACAACCGGCTCCAGCAGGGCAACTCCCGGCGCTGGATCATGCGCGAGGTCGAGGCAAGCCTTCGCCGGCTGCAGACCGAGTGGATCGACGTGTACCAGATCCACCGGCCCGACGCGCTCACCGACATCGAGGAGACCCTCTCCGCGCTCTCCGACCTCATCCACCAGGGGAAGGTGCGCGCGATCGGGTCATCGACCTTCCCGGCCGACCAGATCGTCGAGGCCCAGTGGGCTGCGGCGCGGCGCGGCCTCGAGCGGTTCCGCTGCGAGCAGCCCCCTTACTCGATCTTCGTGCGCACGGCCGAGCAGGCGGTGCTCCCGGCTTGCGAGCGCTACGGGATGGGGGTCTTCGTCTGGAGCCCGCTCGCCGCCGGGTGGCTGACGGGCCGCTATCGCCGGCCCGAGGACGTCGATCTGGCAGCCATCCGGCCAGCGTTCTATGCGACGAGCTTCGACCCCGACGTCCCGGGAAACAGTGGCAAGTTCAGGCTCGTCGAGGAGCTGACCGAACTCGCGGGCGACGCCGGCTGCTCGCTAACCCACCTGGCGACGGCGTTCACGCTCGCGCACCGGGCCGTGACGGCGGCGATCATCGGAACGCAGACGCACGAACAGCTCGCGGACCTGCTTGCGGGCGCGGATGTCCGCCTGGAGCCGGACGTCCTCAATCGGATCGACGAGCTCGTCCCGCCCGGCACCGACGTCGGAGGGACGCCCTGGTACCGCTATCCGGCGACCGAGGACGCCTCCCTGCGTAGACGCTGATCCAGGTGTCGGGCCGCGCTGGGCCCGAAATCGGGGGTGCAGGGGAGGGCGACGCCTCCCCCCGCACCCATCACCTGCGAACCACCCTGCTACTGGACTCTGCCGTCCCAGTTCTCGAGGACGTCGTCGATCGCCTTGAACGCGGTGTAGTAGCCCTCGAACCCGGTGAAGTACATCACCGCCGAGGAAACGCCCGAGATGGTCATCTCCCTGGTGATCCCCCAGTTCTTGCCGAGGAGGACCGACTCGCGCAGGCCGTCGACATTGCCACTCATCATGTTCTGGCGGATCATCAGCCATGGGGCGAACTGCTTCGGCAGGGTCCGGATCGCGGTCTCCCACTTCCCACGGTTTGCCTTCACGAACTCAGGGTGGTGTCTCAGCCCGAAATGCATCGATTCGGGAAGGTAGCCGACGTTGCGTTCATACCAGGCCGTGAGGTTCTCCCGGTCCTTCGCGGTCAGTTCGCGCACGGAGAAGTCGAGGCCCGACACGAACGCTTCGGGCTCGGTCTCCCATCCGGGGGGCAGTTCCTGAGCCACCGTGTGCCGGCTCATTGCCGGGAGGAAGTCGCCGACGGCGTGGTAGGTGTGGCCGAGCCCGCGCATGCCTGCGTAAAGCTGGGAAAAGAGCACGATCTCCATGCTCTGTTCCTTCGGTATGCCGAACTGTCGCAGGACGTTGAACTGGTTGCGGATCCCGGTCTCCCAGCCGAGCGTCACATAGCTGGAGAGCGTGAGACTGGCCCGGGTGGCGGCCTTGGCGCGCGCCGGCATGTCGAGGAAGCTCTCGGTGACCGTGTACGCCCGCGTGTGCATCTTGATGAACGCAGGACCGCCGTAGTCGAGCATGAGGCTGCTCGCGTACATGTCGTAGAGGACCCCACGTGGCGCCCAGGTGTTGACGAGGTGGGCGTCCACCTCTTCCTTGGTCAGCGTCTCGAGATTGTCGACGTCGAGGCCCCGCATGACCCCGAAATGTTCGCTGTCGCTCGACAATTTTCCCCCTCTCAGGCGGGTTCCGGCTCCCACCCCCACGGGTGCGTTCCCCAACGCGGAGCGAAGAGCTCGCCGGCCCGAACCGTCTGTACGGGGACCAGGCCGTGGCTGCCGCGGAACTCGGTGCCGATGGTGTCGAGGAACTTGTAGTCCCCGCTGACATGGTCGAGCACCGTGATGTCAGCCTCCCTGCCCACGGCGAGGGCGCCGAGCGTCTCCTGGTGCCCGATCGCGGCGGCCGCGTTGACGGTCGTCATCCGGACGACGTCGCTCAGGCTGTAGCCGACAGCCATGAACTTGGCCATGCATTCCATCAGGCTGTGGAAGCCGAGCCCGCCTGCGGTCAGATCGCTCGAGATCGTGTCCGGCAGCACCCCGAGCTGGGCCTGGTGGGCAGCGATCTCGTATCCGAAGTTCCCGCGTCCGAGCGCGGAGTCGAGGACGACGCCGTTGGCGTGCGCCTCGGCGAGCTCGGGGATCGGCTTGCGCGAGGTGTCGAGCACCCCGCCGTGGTGAGGAGTGCACAGGTGGGTGAGGATGTCCCCCTCGCTGAATTGGCGCAGCAGGTAGGCGGTGAGCTCGTCGATACGTTCCGGGGACGGTCGGTTGGTGGCCTGCATGTCCCCGATGTGAACCATGAGCGGGATCTGGTGCTCGGAGGCGATGGCTTTCGCCAGGTCGACGATTTCCTCCCCGCGTTCGTTCATGATCGGGCCGACCATGCGGAGCTTGACTCCGTTGATGAAGCCGGGATTGGCCGTGACGGCACGGGCGATCGCGTCTCGGTTGATGTCCTCGATCCTGTTGACGTCGGCGAAACCCGGCATGGTATGGGCGTAGCTGCCGACGTTCACATAGGTGAGGATGCGGGTCTTCGCCTTGGGGATCACATGCGCGGCGATCACGCCCACGTTCGCGACCCCGACCGAGCCCGCGTCGAGGACGGTGGTCACCCCGGACTGGACCCCGATGTCGTCGGGATCACAGCACCCCATGCCGACTCCCTCGGTTTGCGCGCCCAGCGCGATATGGGTGTGCATGTCGATGAGGCCGGGCACGACATGGCGGTCGGTCCCCCCGACCTCGAGCACCTGCATTGCGTCGGTGGCGTCGAGGTCGGGCTCGATGGCCACGATGCGGCCGTCGGACACGCCGATGTCCAGCTGGGCATCGATCCCTTGGCCGGGGTCGAGGACATGCCCGCCTTTCAGCACGAGGTCATAGGGCATCCTCAGGCACCCGTCCTTTGGGCCGGCGCAAAGCGATAGAGGGCGGAGCCCTCCCCTGTGTCGTGGAACACGGCCCGGACGGGCATGCCGACGTGGACCTCGGACGGGTCAACGTCGACGATGTTCGTCATGACACGGGGCCCTTCGTCGAGCTCCACATAGGCGATCACGAACGGTGTGACGCCGGCATACTCGCCGAGACCGCGGTGAACGACGGTGAAGGAATACACCGTGCCCGTGCCCGCCGCCTCGAAGGTGACGGCGGAGAACTTCCCGCAGGCGGGGCAGAAGCCGCCCCGGGGGTACCAGATCACGGTCTGGCAGTCGGGGCAGCGCTCGAGCAGGAGGACCCCTCTCGTCGTGCCCTCCCAGAACGCTGCCGTGTCGGGATCGATCCTCGGTGCGAGTCGAGGAAGTTCCGTGCTCATGCTGCCTCCCTAGCCATGATCAGGGTGGAGCTGCCCATCCTGGTTGCGAGCGATCCGCCCGTGCCGTGTGCGAGCGCGATCTCGCAGTCGGGTACCTGGACGGCGGGGTGAGCCTCTCCGCGGAGCTGGCGGACGGCCTCGATGATCTTGGTGATGCCCCCCCGGTTGCTCGGGTGGTTGTTGCAGAGTCCTCCACCGTCGGTGTTGAACGGCAATTTCCCACCCGGGGAAACGAGGGTGCCGTCCATCACGAACCGGCCTCCCTGACCCTTCTCGCAGAAGCCGAGGTCCTCGAGGGTCTCGACGACCGTGATCGTGAAGGAGTCGTAGATGGAGACGTAGTCGATGTCGGAATGCGTGACGCCGGCCTCCTCGAACGCCCGCGGACCCGAAACGACCCCTCCGGTGTAGGTCAGATCGATCCTCCCGTTGTCGGAGTGCTTGATCGCTTCGCCCTGGCCGAGGACGGTCACGTTGGCCCTCGGCAGATCACGGGCCACCTCGGGGCTCACGACGACCACCGCTCCTCCGCCGTCCGTCACGACGCAGCAATCGAAACGGTGGAGCGGGGAGCTGATCATCGGCGAGGCCAGGACCTCCTCGACGGTCACCGGCTTGTTGAGCATGGCGTGGGGGTTGTGCTGGGCGTGGAGCGACGCCGCGACCTTGACCTCGGCCAGCTGCTCGCTCGTGGTCCCGTACTCGTACATATGCCGCTGCGCCGCCAGGGCGTAGCCCGTGACGGCGCCGGACATGCCGAAGAGACCCTCGAACGCATTCTCCGGTGCATAAGCCCGGCCAGGCCCGCCGCCCCCGCCGGTGCGCGGCTTGCCGGCCAGGGTGATGAGCGCCACGTTGCACCTGCCGGCGGCAATGGCCTCGGCGGCGTGGCCGACGTGGAACAGGTAGGAGGAGCCGCCGGTCTCCGTCGAGTCGGAATGTGTGCAGCGAAGACCGAGGTAGTCGGTCATGGACATGGCGCCGAAACCGGTCGAGCCGTCAGTGAAGTATCCGTCGACGTCAGAAAGGGTGAGGCCGGCGTCGGCGAGTGCCCCGATCGCGACCTCGGCGTGTATTTGAGCGACGCTTCTATCGGGAATCTCGCGTCGGGGATGCTCATAGATCCCCGCAATGAACGCCTTGCGTTTGATGGTCACCATGCCTCCTTTATCCGGCCGCTCCGATGCCACATTGCCCTTCGGAGCGGCCACTCTTACGCCCCGCAGGGAGGCTAGAGCATCCGGACGGCCCTCGGCCGCCTGTTCGTCCCGACCCGGGTTGGCTGATCCCCGAGCGCGAGCGTCTCGCCGCTGTCGTCGGGCACCGCTGTCGTCGGGCACCGCTGTCGTCGGGAACGCTGGTGCCGGGAACTGCTGGCGTCGTCTGGAAGTAGAGTCGCCGGGACGCCGGTAGGGGACCGGGCGACTGGGCGAAAGGAGCGGCCGTGGCGCTGGAGGGGGACGACGTGACGACGGTGCCCGGAGCCGGAGATTCGGCTCGACCGTCGGGTGATCCAGACGCCGCCGCGCTGACGGGGCCGATCGGAGAGCTCATGTTCACCCAGCGGTCCATCCGGCGATTCCGGCCGGATCGGCTCCCCGTCGAGCACCTGCGGATCATTGCGTCTGCCGCCTCCAAGGCCCCGAGCGGTGGGAACCGCCAGCAGGGAAGGCTGCTCTTCGTCACCGACCGCGAGAAGATCGAGGCGTTCGGCGTGCTGTACCGGGATTCGTGGTGGAGGAAGCGCAAGGACGACCAGGGCTGGGACGGTCCAGAAGATGTCGGCGAGATCGACGGCTCGATGCGGTCGGCCATGCGGCTGGCGGACGAGATGAAGGACGTCCCGGCCTTGGCGTTTGTGCTGTCCCTGCCGCCGGCGCAGCCCGAATCGGTTCTCCCCGCGGCCCAGAACCTGATGTTGTCGGCCCGGGCCCTCGGGATCGGATCGGTGCCGACCAGGCTCCACCCCGACGACTATCCGGCCTTCCGGGCAATGTTCGACATCCCCGAGAGCGTCGAGCTGTATTTCGCCATCCCACTCGGCTACCCGAGGGGCCGCTTCGGTCCCACCAGCCGGCTGCCCACGGCGGAGACCACGCACTGG
>WQVT01000142.1 GCA_009785715.1 Acidimicrobiaceae bacterium
ACGTTCGCCACGAGCGACGCACACCCCCGGCCGTAGCGGTCATAGACGTACTGGATGACCTCTTCACGCCGGCCGCTCTCGATGTCCACGTCGATGTCGGGAGCCTCGTCCTTGCGGGCGGCGGAGAGGAACCGCTCGAAGAGCAGCCCGAGCTCCACGGCGTCCGCCTTGGTGATCCCGAGGACGTAGCAGACGGCGGAGTTGGCCGCCGATCCCCGCCCCTGGCAGAGGATGTCCTCGCGGTGGCAGAACTCCACGATGTCCCAGACGATCAGGAAGTACCCGGGAAACCCGAGATCCTCGATGACCTCGAGCTCGTGGTCGATGCGCTCCCACGCCCCTTTCCGGGTCGGCGCCTCCCGGGTCCCGTAGCGGCGGACCGCCCGTTCGGTCACGAGGCGTCGGAGGAAGGTCATCTCGCTCTCGCCATCCCGGGTGGGGTACGGAGGCAGGCTGGGCGCCACCAGGTTCAGGTCGAAGGCGCACGCCAGCCCGATCTCCGCCGCCCGCTCGACCACCCCGGGATAGCGGCCGAACCGGGCGGCCATCTCCCTCCCGCTGCGCAGGTGGGCGGCCGACGCCGGCGGCAGCCACCCGACCATGGCATCCAGGCTGCTCCGGGCCCGCACGGCGGCCAGAGCTCCCGCCAGCCGGTGGCGGCCGGGCACGTGATAGTGGACGTTGTTGGTCGCCACCAGCTCCGCCCCGGCGTCGACGGCGATGGACACCAGAGCATCGTTTCGGGCCGAGTCCAACGGTTCGCCGTGGTCCCACAGCTCGACGAGGACGTTTTCACGGCCGAAGTGATCCTGGAGGCGGGCCAGTTCGGCCCGGGCCTGGGCGGGGCCGGCGTCGACGAGTGCTCCGGGGACCGTGCCCTTCCGGCAACCGGTCAGGGCGACCCAGTGCTCGGCCGCCCTGCCCGTCGCCCCACCCTGCCGCTGCGCCGGCTCATTCCAATGCACCGACCCGTCCTGGGCGACCGCCGCGATGTCGGGCACCATGCCGGCGCCGATGGCCCCGAGCGTTGGCAGGTCGATCCACGGACGACCCTTCTCTCGGCCGGCCAGCTGCGCCACCGACAGCGCCCGGCACAGCCGGGTGTACCCCTCAGGGTCCCGGGCCAGGACCACGAGGTGGGCCCCCTCGGGATCGGCCACCCCGTTTTGTCGCCGGGTCAGCTCCAGGGTGAACTCGGCGCCGAAGACCGTCGGCAGCCCGACCTCGCGGGCGGCCTCGGCGAAGCGGACCACCCCGTACAGCCCGTCGTGGTCCGTGATGGCCAGGGCGTCCAAGCCGAGCCGTACCGCCTCGGCGACCAGCTCTTCGGGGTGGGAAGCACCGTCCAGGAAGCTGAAGTTCGAGTGGCAGTGGAGCTCGGCATACGCCACGGTGCCGGAGTCTCCGCCCATGGGATCAGGGTATCGAACGTCTGTTCGGTCATCAACCGGGGCCCACCAACCCGCAGTCCAGGCTCAAGGCGCGAATCGCGCTGGCCGGCACGCGCGATTCGCGCCCCAGGCCGGCGCCGCCCCGCCGGCCACTACTCCCGCCCCTCCTTGCCCCCCACCTTCGCCCCCTGTCCACCGCCGCGGGGCTCAGGGGTGCTGCGGTGCTCAGAGGTGTTGCCGCGGGGCTTGTTGCTGCTGCGGAGCACCCGCCGGACGTGAAGCGCCACCGCCACCACGAACAGCCCGACGACCACCCAGGACACCTTGTCGATCGCCCGGTTGATCACCAGGACGTTGCTACGCCACAGCTCACCCGCCCCGATCAGCACCCCACTCCATATGGCCGCCCCGAGCGCGGTCCAGCCCACGAAGGCCAGCGCCGGCATCCTTGCGACGCCCGCGGGGTAGCCGACGAACCCCCGCACCACCGGGATGCAGCGGCCGAGGCCGACGCACCACGGGCCGTAGCGGGTGAAGAAGCGGTTCCCCCGCTCGATGTCGGCCGGGGCGATCAGCAGATAGCGCCCGTAACGCTCGAGGGCCGGGAGCCCACCGATCCGGCCGATGAGGTAGCTGACGAACCCACCGACCGACTGCGCCACAACGGAGAGGAGCACCACGAGCCAGAGGTCGAAACGTTTGCCCCCTCCCGTCACCACCGTCAGCGGGATCAGGACCTCCGAGGGGATCGGCACCCCGAAGCTGTCGAGAAGCAGGCCGATGCTCAACCCGCCGTAGCCCAGATCGGACACCAGGTGCGTGGCGAACGCGGTCAGGCTCAGGCTCATCTTGGGGACGCCTCCTCACGGCTCGCCGCGCCTGCCGCCAAGCTATCGGGATCGCCAAGGATGTGGCATGGCGACCCGGCGGATGGGAGCGTGAGCGGATGCGGACCTATGTGTGCTCGTCCTGCGGCGAGTCCTTCCCGGTCGAGCCGGGCCGATGGTGCTGCTCGTGCGGAGCGCCACTCGACCTGTCGCCGCTGCCTGCTGCTCCCCTGAGGTTGGACGAGGGCCTGCGATCGGTGTGGCGCTACCGGGCGGTGATGGCCCTCGATCCGGGGGAGACGGCCTGGCGCAGGGTCAGCCTCGGCGAGGGTGGCACACCCCTGATCTCCGAGCCGGTGAGCGGCGAGGTCTACCTGAAGCTCGATTTCCTGATGCCAACGCTCTCCTACAAGGACCGCGGCGCTGCCGTGCTCGTCTCCAAGGCGGCGGAACTCCGGGTCGGCCGGCTGGTCGCGGACTCGAGCGGCAACGCCGGCACCGCCATGGCCGCCTACGCCGCCCGGGCCGGAATGGACGCCGAGGTGTTCGTCCCCGCCTCAACCTCGCAGAAGAAAGTCGACCAGCTTCGGCGACTCGGCGCCACGGTGCAGCGGGTCGAGGGGGACCGCACCGATGCCGCAGCGGCCGTCCGCGATCGAATCCGCGGGACCGGCGTGTTCTACGCCAGCCACGTCTACAACCCGTTCTTCCTGGAAGGCACCAAGACCTTCGCCTACGAGGTGTGGGAACAGCTGGGCCGGCGAGCGCCGGGGACGGTGGTCGTGCCGGCGGGCAACGGCACCCTGCTCCTCGGCGCTGCCCTCGGCTTCCGCGAGCTGGTGGCCGCAGGGGCGGCCGAGCGGACGCCCCGTCTGGTCGCCGTCCAATCGGAGCTTTGCGATCCTCTCGCCGCGGCCTGGGACGGCCGCCGCGCCGACCTGGCTCGCTGGACGGCGACCGTCGCCGAGGGGATCGCGATCCCGGATCCGCCTCGCCTGGCCCAGATGCTCCGGGCGGTGCAGGCCAGCGGGGGGCTTTGCCTGACGGCGACCGACGAGCAGATCGACGGGGCGCGCGCCGCGCTGGCCGCCCGCGGCATCGACGTCGAGCCGACGGCGGCCGCCGTGTGGGCGGCGTGGCGGGCCTGGCCGCAGGCGGCGGACACCCCCACGCCGGTGGTCGTGGCCCTTTCGGGCGCGGGTCTCAAGGCGTGACCAGCGGGAGCGGGACCGGAGTGATGCGCAGGCCATCGCAGCTGGCAGGCTTCACCCATGTCCACCTTCATCGAGCGAACCTTTGCCCAACCCCTTGACCCGAGGCGCCAGGTCCTCAAGGTGGCCATCAAGGACCTGATCGACCTGGCCGGTCTGCCGACGACCGCCGGCAGCGCTGCGGTGGCGGCCACGGCCAAGCCGGCCGCCGCCGACGCCCCCTGCCTGGCGGGGATCAGGGCGGCCGAGGCGAAGGGGGACGTGGTCATCGTCGGCAAGACCGGGCTCCATGAGCTTGCGTTCGGGGTGACCGGGATCAACGTCTGGTTCGGCACCCCGATCAACCCGCTCGATCCGGCCCGCATCCCCGGCGGCTCCTCGAGCGGTTCGGCGGTGGCGGTGGCCACGGGGGAGGCCGACGTGGCCCTCGGTTCGGACACGGGCGGCTCGGTGCGGATCCCGGCGGCGTGCTGTGGTGTGGCCGGCCTGAAGACCACCTTCGGCCGCATCCCCACCGCAGGCGTGTGGCCGCTGGCCCCGAGCCTGGACACGGTGGGGCCGCTGGCGAGGGACGTGGCGGGGCTGCGGGCGGCGATGGCGTTGCTCGAACCCGGCTTCGGCGAGGGTGCGGTCGAGCCGTCGCCGGGAGTGGCGCGGGTGCGCCTCCCGGCCGAGCCGCGGATCGACGCCGCAATCGACGCCGCTCTCCACGCCGCCGAGCTGTCGGTGGACGAGGCGACGCTGCGGGGCTGGGATGCGGCGAACGACGCGGCGATGGTCGTCCTCGTCGCGGAGGCCTGGGCGAGCGACCGCCACCTGATCGGCACGGGACTCGGCGAGGACGTCGACAGCCGCCTCCAGAGCGGAGCCGGGATCACGGCCGCCCAGCTGTCCGACGCCCGGCAGGTGGGCGAGGGTTGGAAGGCGGAGCTGCGGGCGACGATCGAGCGCTTCGGGCCCGTCGCGTTTCCCACCCTGGCCGACGATCCGCCCCGCCTGGGCGATGCCCTCCGCACCACGCCGGCCCGCCACACGACCCCCGTCAACCTGGCGGGCTTTCCCGCGGTCTGTCTCCCCGTCCCCGCTCCGGGTGGTTCGGGGCTGCCCGCAGGGCTGCAGTTGGTCGGGCTGCCGGGCGGCGAGGAGGGGTTGCTCGAGCTGGCGGGGCGGGTGGAGGCTGCCGTCGCGCGCTGAGGCTTCCGCCGGGGGTGCGGGGTGCGGGGGGCGGGGGTGCGGGTGCGGGGTGCGGGGGCGGGGGTGCGGGATTCGCCTCCAGCCGCCAGCCCGACCCGACGGGCAGCGAGGGCATCTTGTGAGCGACGCGCGTCCATGTGAGCAGAAACGGGACATGTGAGCGGCAGCGGGTCAGTAGGCGCGCCCCAGCGCGCACATTTCCCGGGATCGGTCACATGTACCGAAATCACTCACATGAGTGGAAATCGCTCACAACGCCCGGCCTCCCACGGCCGGCGCACCGCAGCCCTCCGTGCGCCACGCCCCTCACCACCGACCCCCCGCACCCCGCCACGAGCGGAGCGAAGGCGACCCGCCGACAGAGGGCGCGACCCGAGCCACCGACCCCCAACCCCGTTCCGCGCAACGCCCAATTCACGTGGCCGGCTTCTAGGATGACCAGCCCAATGGTCCTCGCCCCCACCTCCCGCCGGCCCGTCCCGGGTGGGCGGTTGCTGGCGCCGGTCGAGGCCGAGCCACGGCCGAAATGGTGGATCGAGGGCCTCGTCATCGTCTGGCTGTGCTGGGTGTACGACGCGGTGAGCAACCTCACCCCGCTCCGCAACACCGCCGCCCGCCACCATGCCGAGAGCATCCTGCACCTGGAACGGGCCCTCCACCTCGATCCCGAGGTGGCCCTCAACCACTGGCTCGCCGCGCATCCCACCCTCGGGTTGTGGGCCGGCAACTATTACGACAACGCCCACTTCGTGGTGACCCTGGGGGTGGTCGGGTGGCTGTGGTGGCGCTACCCACGCAGCTATCGGCCGCTGCGAAACGGCCTGGTGACCTGCAACCTCATCGCGTTCGTCGTCTTCTGGCTGTACCCGACGGCGCCGCCCCGGATGCTTCCGGGGCATCAGTTCGTCGACGTCGTCTCGGTGACCGGGGCTTTCGGCTCGGCACACAGCGGAACGCTCGCCACCGTTGCCAATGAGCTGGCGGCCATGCCCTCCCTGCACATCGCCTGGGCGGTGTGGTCGGCATGGGCGGTGTTTTCGGTGTGGCGTGGGCGCTACGGACGCCGGTGGTGGAGCTGGCTGGTGTGGGTCTACCCGTTGGCGACGACCGTCATCGTGCTCAGCACCGGCAACCATTTCCTGGCCGACGTGGCGGCCGGGGCCGTGACCGCCGCGGTCGCGATCTGGCTCGGCGCGCTGGCCGGCCGTCGATGGGCCGCATGGCGCGTGGTGCGCTCCGCCCGGGTGGCGGTGACCACCGGCGAACCGCGCTCGTAGTCCTCAGTCGTAGGTAGCCTCCAGCCACCACCGGCCCCCCTCCCTGACCACCAGGTGGGCGCTGCCGTCGTCAAGGAGTACCTGGAACCGGGCCCGCCGGCGCCCACCCGGATCCCACCACCGCTCCTCGACGGGCCACGGTCCGTTCCAACCCACGACCGCCCGACGGCAGCCATCGATGACCACTTCTGCCGGTTCGGCGCTTGCGGTCCCCCGGCCGTCGACGGTCACCGGATGGTCACGGGCATCGAGGACCCCCGAGACGACGGGTGGTTGATGGACAACGGCCGGGGCAGGTCCGGGGAGGCGGCCCGGCCAGGGGGGTTCGGGCGACCGGTCCGGCTCCCGCGGGTCGCCCCAGGGCACCATCCGTACCTGCTCCGCCGGGTCCCTCCCGCCCCCGACCATGGCGGTCAGGACCTCGTCGGGACCGAGCATTCCCTGCACCCGGACCAGAGCCCTCGCCATCCGGTCGTCGCCTGCCGCGACCCCTCCCCACAACCCCAGCTGCCGACCGTGGTCGGGGCGGACCTCCTCAGGGGTCAGCCGCAGCAGGGTCAGCCCCCCGGTCGTTCCCTCGGCCGCCACCGGATCCCC
>WQVT01000143.1 GCA_009785715.1 Acidimicrobiaceae bacterium
ACATCTGGGACGTCGCCGCCAAGGACGTCAGCGCCCCCGGCCTGACGTCGCCGCATCCGACGGTGATCGACGCCCCCGAGATCTGGTGGCAATACGCCGGCTACAAGAAGAGCTGAGCGCAGTCGCGTCCCGGGTGGTCTGAAAGGACGGCCCGTTTACCCTCGAGGAGCTCCGCCACCCGCTCCCGGGGACCCTGACGGCCGAGCGGAGCGCCGATCGCTCCCACACTCCGAGCCGCCCTGGCTCCGGGAGTTCGAATAGCCGGCGGGTCGGGTAGGAGCGGCATAGGGCGTAGCTAACTACCCGGGACGACTACGCGCTGGGGGATGCGATCGCGGCCCGGGTGGCGCCAGGCTCTCTCGTCTGGATCGCTGAAAGGACCTTGCCGTGTCTGGGCTGCTCGAGGGACAGAAGGTGCTTGTGGTAGGGAGGGGCAGCGGGATCGCCCGCGCCGTGGCCGTGGCCGCCAGGGATGCGGGCGCAAAGGTCGTCGCCGCCGGCCGCAGGACGGAGGCGCTGCGGGAGGCCTATGCGGGCGAGCCCGCCATCACCGTGGGGGCCGTCGACCTGACCGACGAGCCCTCGATCGCCGCGCTCGGCGAACAGCTCGGCGGCGTCGATCACGTCGTGTCGACGGCCTCGGCGAGGGCGCGGGGACGCATCGACGAGCTCGACCGGGATGCCGTCCGGCTGTCGTTCGACACCAAGGTCATCGGCCCACTCATGCTCGCCAAGCACCTGGTCGGACGAATGGACTCCGCCGGCTCCTTCACGATCTTCTCCGGCGTGGCGGCGGCAAAGATCGCGGTCGGCACGCTCGCCGTGGCCATCACCAATGGCGCCGCGGACGTGCTGGTCCGCTCCCTGGCGCTGGAGCTGGCCCCGATCCGGGTCAATGCCATCTCCCCCGGGGTGGTCGACACCGGCGCCTGGGACCCCCTCGGGCAGGGGGCCAAACAGACGTATTTCGCCGACATCGCCGCTCGCAACCCGGCCCGCCGCATCGGCACCGTCGACGACATCGCCGATGCCGTGCTGTTCGCGATGACGAGCACGTTCCTCACCGGTCAGACCCTGCACATCGACGGCGGCGAACCGCTCACCTGACATCCCGGAGCGCTACCGCTTGGCGCAGAGGCGGAAGGAGCATGAAACCATGGGGCAGGGAAGCGAAGGCGAGGCGGTCGTGCTTTCGGTCAACGTCGGCATGCCGAAGGACGTCCGCTGGAGCGACAAGACCGTGTACACGGGGATATGGAAGCACCCCGTGGCCGGTCCGCAGATGGTCCGGCGACTCAACATCGACGGTGACGGCCAGGGTGACCTCGGCGGACACGGCGGTGAGCAGCGGGCGGTGCTCGTCTACCAGATCTCCTCGTACCGCCATTGGCAGCAATACTTCGGTTGGGACGGCTTTGAATTCGGCCAGTTCGGCGAGAATCTCACCGTCGATGGTCTCTCCGACGATCAGGTCTGTATCGGCGACCGGTACCGGATCGGCGACGCCGAGTTCGAGGTCACCCAACCACGGGTCACCTGCTACCGGGTAGGCATGCGGCTCGGCCAGCCCGAGCTTCCGGCCCTCCTCGTCGGCCACCACCGACCCGGGTTCTACATGCGGGTCCTCGCGGAAGGCCACGTCGAGGCGGGCGACGGGATCATCAAGACGCGCTCCGGACCGCGCTCGCTGAGCGTCGCCGACGCCGATGCCCTCCTGTATTTGCCTGGCCGAGATATCACCAAACTCCGTGCTGCGACCGAGATAGCGGCGCTCAGCCCGGGCTGGCAGGCGTCGTTCCGCGACCTCCTGTCCGCCCCCGCGGGCGGCGATCTCACCGGCGTGCCGAGCACTCCACCGGCATGGAGCGGTTTCCGGCCGCTTCGGGTGACCGGCGTCGTCCCGGAGACCCCGACGGTGTCATCGATCTACCTCGCCGCGGCTGACGGGACCGCGCTTGCACTCCCCAGAGCCGGCCAGTACCTGACCCTGCGGATTGGCGGCGTCGGCGACCCCGCCCCGGTGCGCAGCTATTCGCTCTCCTCGGCGCCCGACGCCACCCGCTACCGGATCAGCGTCAAGCGGGAGTCGAACGGGGTGGCCAGCGGCTATCTGACCACACAGCTCCGGCCGGGACAGACCCTCGAGGTCGCTGCACCCCGCGGCAATTTCGTCCTTGACGACGACGGCACCTCCCCGATCCTCCTCATCTCGGCCGGGATAGGGGTCACGCCGGTTCTCTCCATGCTCCACTCCCTCGTCGCCGCGGGAAGCGACCGCGACATCTGGTGGCTGCACGGTGCCCGCCGGCCGAACGAGCATCCAATGGCGGCCGAGGCGCGCACGTTGCTCGCCTCGCTCCCACGGGCCCACGAGCACATCTATTACAGCGCGGCGCCGGCCGGAGGGCCCGCGGTCGCGCAAGCGGAGCTCGGCCGTCTCACCGAGGACAGGCTCGCCGGCCTCGGACTTCCCGCCAACGCCGACGCCTATATCTGCGGGCCGGCTTCGTTCATGACGGACATGCAGGGCGGGCTGCTCTCGATCGGCCTCGACCCGGCGCGCATCCACACCGAACTGTTCGGCGCCCTGCCGTCGGTCAGTCCAGGCCTGGTTGGCCAGACCGCGCGGCCGCCTCACCAACCTGCCGGGCCGATCGGCACCGGGCCGACCGTCACCTTCGCACGCAGCGGCATCTCCACGCCGTTCACGGACGCCAAGAACAGTCTTCTCGAGCTCGCCGAATCCTGCGATGTCCCGGCCCGTTGGAGCTGCCGTACGGGCGTCTGCCACAACTGCATCACTCCTCTGCTGGCCGGCGACGTCGTCTACTCACCGGATCCGCTCGAGCCCCCGCCCGCCGGTCAGGTGCTCATCTGTTGCAGCCGGCCGGACACCGATCTCGTCTTGGACATGTAGGCGATGGCACGAAAGAGCAACTTTCCGCAGTGCACGAGCAAAGGAAGGAAATGACGAACGACCCAGTGACAGGTGACTATGACGTGATCGTGATCGGGACAGGCCCGATCGGGCAAACGGTGATCGCGCGGGCGAGGGCGGCGGGGCTCAGTGTCGCCGCCGTGGAGCGGGAGTTGGTCGGAGGAGAGTGCTCCTACTGGGCCTGCATCCCGAGCAAGGCCATGCTGCGTCCCGCCGTCGCGGTGGCCGACGCCCGCCGGGTCGACGGCGCCCGGCAGGCGGTGACCGGGTCGGTGGATGCTCCCGGAGTGTTCGCCCGGCGGGACCGGTACGTCACCGATTGGGACGACGACGGGCAGGCGGGCTCACTCAAGGAGCTCGGTGCCGAGCTGATCCGGGGGCACGGGCGGCTGGCCGGATCCCGGCGGGTCGCGGTCGAAACGCCGGATGGGCTGACGATCACCCTCACCGCCCGGCAGGCGGTCGCGATCTGCACCGGCAGCGGTCCGTTCCTCCCCGACCTTCCCGGACTTCCCGACGCCCGGCCGTGGACGAACCGGGAGGCCACGGATTCCCACACGGTGCCCGAACGGCTGGCGATCGTCGGCGGAGGTGGCGTGGGGGTGGAGATGGCCAGTGCCTGGTCGGCGCTCGGCGCCGCGGTGACGTTGCTGGCACAGGACGACGGCCTGCTGGCTCGGATGGAGCCCTTCGTAGGCGAACTGGTCGGTCACGCCCTGACGGAGGCCGGGGTCGAGGTGCGCATCGGTGCGACGGTCACGGCGGTGCAGCGTGGTGGGAACGGGCCGGTCACGCTGCACCTCGAGGACGGCAGCAGCGTCGAAGCCGACGAGGTGCTCTTCGCCACCGGTCGGCGACCGAACACCGACGACATCGGTCTGGAGACGGTGGGCCTGGAACCCGGATCCTGGATGGAGGTGGACGACACCTGCGCGGTGGACACGCCGGACGGCGCGTGGCTCTACGCACTCGGGGATGTCAATCGCCACGCGCTGCTCACCCACCAGGGCAAGTACCAGGCCCGGATCGCCGGGGCGGTGATCGCCGATCGGGCGGCGGGCCGGCCGATCGATCCGGCCCCGTGGAGTGCTCACTCGGTAACGGCCGATCACCACGCCGTCCCACAGGTCTTCTTCTGTGACCCACCCGCGGGAGCCGTCGGGCTCACCGCCGACGAGGCCGAGCGTCGCGGGCACCGCATCCGCGTCATCGACGTCGATTTGGGTCAGGCGGTGATCGGCGCCAACCTGTTCGCCGACGGCTATACGGGTCGCGCCCGGATGGTCGTCGACGAGGACCACGGCTACCTGCTCGGCGTCACCTTCGTCGGCCCCGGCGTCGAGGAGCTGATCCATTCCGCCACGGTCGCCGTCGCCGGAAGGGTCCCCCTCGACCGTCTGTGGCACGCCGTGCCCTGTTTCCCGTCGATCAGCGAGGTCTGGCTCCGGCTCTTGGAGGCCTACCGGGACCAGTCGGTCTAGGGAGGAATGAAGCCCATGGTGGTGTGGGACAAGGTGAACAGAGAGCACGTCATTCAGGCGATCAGGGAATACGATCACCTCGGTCCGGAGGCGTTCTTCTCCAGGCATGGCTTCGCTCCGACGACGACCTACGACCTGATCTGGGAGCGGCGCCCGTATCCGCCGAAGGCGATACTCGGGACCGCGTACGAGCTCGCCACGGCGCAACGGCTCGCGTCAGCTGACTTCGAGGGTGGGAAGAGCGGCGCCGTGAAGGTGCTCGGGAACCTCGGGTTCACCGTGCAGCCACGGAAACGGACCACGTAGCGGCAGTCGGCCGCACGCGGCGTTCACTCAGGCGATGCGGTAACCGACGCCTGGGATGGTCTCGATGACATCCGGGTCGCCGAGTTTGCGGCGCAGCCGGCTGATCGTGACCTGGACCGTCTTGGTGAAGGGGTCGGTGTGTTCGTCCCAGACCTGCTCGAGGAGGTCCTCGCTGCTGAGCGTGCCCGGTGAGGACCGAAGGAGCACCTCGAGGACGGCGAATTCCTTGGGCGTCAGGTCGCAGGCGCGGCCGGCGCGTGAAGCGGTCCGGCGGAGGGGATCGAGCACGATGTCGGCAGCGGAGAGGACGCGGGGCTGAGCGGTCGGTTTTCGCCGGGCCAGCCCTCGCAGCCGGAGGACCAACTCGGGGAAGTGGAACGGCTTCGGAAGGTAGTCGTCCGCCCCCAGCCCGAGCCCGCTGACCCGGTCCTCGGGGGCGCCGGCGGCCGTGAGCATCAGCACCATGGCCGGGTCGTCGCTCTCGGTGATCATCCGGCAGATGGTGTCGCCGTGGATGCCGGGCAGATCGCGGTCCAGGACGACGACGTCGTAGCGGTTGATGCCGAGCTTGTCTACCGAGTCCATCCCGGTGTAGGCGACGTCGACGGCCATGCCCTGGTCCCGCAGGCCCTCGGCGATGTCGTCCGCCAGCCGCCGCACGTCCTCGACGACCAGCACCCTCACGGCATCCCCGGACCCGGGCGCTCGACCATGACGCGGGGCAGCCGGACCGCCGCCCGAAGCCCTCCCTGCGGACGGGCCTCGAGTCCCACGGTTCCGTGGTGGGCGGCGGCGATCGCCCCGACGATGGACAGGCCCAGCCCGACCCCGTCCCCGGACCCGGTGCGCTCGGCGCCGGCGCGCCGGAACGGTCGCCCCAGCTTGCCGACCTCGGAGGGATCGAGGAGGAGACCGCTGTTCTCGACGACCAAACGGACCGCCGGGCCGTCGGCGGTCGTCGTGACCTGCACCCAGCCGCCGGGCTGGTTGTGCTTGATGGCGTTGTCGATCAGGTTGACGACGAGGCGGGCGAGGAGCGTGCGGCTGCCGGCGACCTCAGCCTCGGCGAGGCTGCGGCGCAGGCTCACGTCGACGGCCTCGGCGGCATCCGCTCGGGCGTCGAGAGCGTCGCCGACCACGTCGGCCAGCGAGACCGTCGTCAGGTCGTCGATCACGCCCCGCTGGACCCGGGCCAGCACCAAGAAGCTCTCCACCAGCCGCTCGGCCTGGTCGAGGCCCTCGCGGACCTTGGCCGAGAGCACCGACGCGTCGGCGGAGATCGGCGGCGACTTGGCCGCGGCGACGTCCAGGGAGGTGCGCATCATCGCCAGCGGGGTGCGGAGCTCGTGCGACGCGTTCGACACGAAGGCCCGCTGCGCGTCGAAGGCACCCTCGAGCCGGCCGAGCAAACCGTCGATGGTGTCCGCCAGGTCCGTGATCTCGTCACTCGGCCCGGCGAGCGCGAGACGCTGATGGAGGTTCTCCTCGGAGATCTGCCGGGCGGTCGCCGTGATGCGCCGCATCGGGCGCAGCACCCTGCCCCCCATCACCCATCCCAACAGGACCGACACCAGGGCCATCACGGCGAGTGCCACCGCGAACCAGAGCAGCAGCGAGTGCAGGTCGGCGGCATGCTGGGCGCTCGCCGCCGCGTGCACGGTGCCGGCGCTCACCCCGTAGCCGGGGGGTGGGGACTTCGTGGCTCCGCTCGGCGCGGGGACACCCGTGGGAAGTGAGAGGTGGACGACATTCCGAGGCCCGGCCGA
>WQVT01000144.1 GCA_009785715.1 Acidimicrobiaceae bacterium
ACGGTCGACTGGGTCCACCTCAAGCTGAACGACCAGGCCCAGCGCACCGTCATGTGCAAGGACCCGTTCAGCTCCGAGGACGACCGGGTCGACAAGCTGATCGCCTCCCTCTGAGGGGCCCCGCGGTGGACCGGCTGGAACGGTTGGTGAACCTGGTCGCCGCACTCCTCGACGCCCCGCGCCCCCTCAGGCGGGAGGAGCTGCGGGAGCGGGTCGGGGGCTATTCCGACGACCCGGCGGCCTTCCGCCGAAATTTCGAGCGGGACAAGGACGCGCTCCGGCAGATGGGGATGCCACTGGTGCTCGAGCCGATCGAAGGCGACCACCCCGATGCGCCGACGGGTTACCGGATCCCTCGCGAGCGCTACGAGTTGCCGGACCTGGGCCTCACCGAGGACGAGCTCGCGGCGCTGCGGGTGGCGGCCTCCGCGGTGGAGATCCAAGGCGACGAGGGGGCCACCGCCAGCGCGCTGCGCAAGCTGGCTGCCGGCATCGCCCCGGTGCGCAACGGAGATTCCTCGTGGAACGGGAAGGCTGACGCCGACGGTCCGGGGAGCTCCCGGCGCCGCACCACCCCGGTGGCGGAAGTGCCGGGAGGCGAGGCCGTCGCCGTGGTCTGGGGCGCCATCGCGGAACGGCGACGGCTGAGCTTCACCTACCGGGATCGCCCCCGCACCGTCGAGCCCTGGCAGCTCGCCTATCGGAGCGGACGGTGGTACCTGACCGGGCTCGACCGGGAGCGGGGAGCGAGCCGGTTGTACCGGCTGGACCGTGTGCAGGGGTCGGTGCGCGCGCTCGACGAGCGCGGCGCGTTCATCCGTCCGGAGGTGGCCGCCGTCCACCCACCCCGGTCGTGGCAGCTCGGCGACGAGCCCGAGACGATGGTGCGGATCCTGATCGACGCCGTGGTCGCGCCCACGGCGCTGTCCTCCGTGGGCGAGGAGGCGATCGAGGAGCGCCGCCCGGACGGCTCGGTGGTGGTCGCCCTGCCGGTCAGCAGCATGGCCGCCCTGTACGCGTTCGTCCTCGGGTTCCTTGAGCGAGCGGAGATCCTCGACCCGCCCGAGGTGCGCGCCGACTTCGTCGGCCACCTCGAGGCGCTGGCACGAGGATGAGCACCGTCCCGGAGGGACGCCGATGAGCACCGTTCCCGCCGAGCAGCGACTGGCCCGCATCCTCGCCATCGTGCCGTGGATCGCCGCCGCCGACGGGCCGTCGATCGCCGAGGTCTGCAGCCGCTTCGGGCTCAGCGAAGAGGAGCTGATGGCGGATCTGGACCTGTTGCTCTTCTGCGGCGTGTACCCGTTCACCCCCGACACGCTGATCGAGGTCGACGTGGACGACGGGCGGGTGTGGCTGCGCTTCGCCGACTACTTCCGCCGCCCGCTGCGCCTGACCCCGCCGGAGGCCCTGGCGTTGCTGGCGGCGGGTGCCGCGCTGCTCGCCGTGCCAGGTGCGTCCGGGGAACCTGAGCATGCCGAGACGACCACGGGGTCGCTCGGCCGGGCGCTCGCCAAGCTGGAGGACATCCTCGGGATCAGCCGCGACGAGAGCCTCGACGTGACGCTCGGCCCGGCGGAGCCGGCGGTGCTCGACGCCGTGCGCCGGGCCGCCGCCGAGAGCCGCAAGCTGGCCATCGACTACTACTCGTTCGGGCGCGACGGCCGGACAGAGCGGGTCGTGCAGCCCTGGCGGGTGTTCCACCGGGACGGGCGGTGGTACCTCGAGGGCTGGTGCGAACGGGCGGAGGGAGAACGGTTGTTCCGGGTCGACCGCATCGTCTCCGCCGAGGTGCTGGGGGACCAGTCGCCGGATCCCCCTTCCCGCACCGCCGAGGTCTACCACCCGGACAGCTCAGATCCGCTCGTCGTGCTCGACCTCGCTCCCGCCGCAGGTTGGGTGGCGGAGCGATATCCGAACGAGGGCGTCGAGACCCGCCGGGACGGGCGCACCCGCGTCCGGCTCCGCGCCAGTGAGCGGCCCTGGCTCGAACGGCTCCTCCTGACGCTCGGCGACGACGCCACCCTTGTCGAAGGCGACCCGCAGGTGCGCGCCGGTGCCGCCCGACGGGTCCTCGCCCGCTACCGGACGTGAGCCCGCACCGCTGCGACAGCACGGCGCCTTGTGTCACAAGACCGGGAAACCCCGGCTGGCGCAGCGGGTCGCTGGCTTTTAGGGTTTCTTGTCGTGGCCGAGCCGGCGAACAGTGAGCGGAGCGGGGCGCCGAGCCTGGTGAATTCCGGTGAGAGCACCGCGCCCGCAAAGGCGAGGGCCGGCTCCAAGCGCTCGCCGGGGGCGCGCTCGCTCATCGAGTGGGGCGCGATCATCGTCGCCGCCCTGCTGGTTGCGTTCCTGATCAAGACGTTCCTGATCCAGGCCTTCTACATTCCCTCCGCGTCGATGGAGCCGACCCTGCAGCCGGGGGACCGGGTGCTCGTGGACAAGCTCAGCTACAGCCTGCACTCGGTGCACCGTGGCGACATCGTCGTGTTTCACAAGCCCGCGGACGACAACGACCCGACCGTCACCGACCTGATCAAGCGCGTGATCGGCCTGCCCGGGGAGACCATCGCCTCGGGACCGAACGGCGAGATCCTGATCGACGGCAAGCCGATCTCCCAACCGTGGCTCACCCCTGCGGCCGAGGCCGCACCCGGCCCGCCGATCACCAACCGCAACCAGCTCGGCCAGGCCGACTGCGCCAATACGGGGCGTCCGGTCAACTACTGCGTCATTCCCCAGGGCGACTACTTCATGATGGGCGACAACCGCGGCGACTCGTCCGACTCGCGCGCCATCGGCCCGATCCCGAAGAGCCTCCTGATCGGCCGGGCCTTCGTGCTCGTCTGGCCGCTCTCCCGCATCACCTGGTTCTGAGCCGCAGGGCGTCGACCATCCTCGCCACGTGGTCGGAATAGACCGCGTCGATCCCGAGCCCGAGGAGGCGGTCGAGCGCCCGGTCCGTCTGGGCGTCCCACCCGAAGGCGAGCATCCCGGCGTCGTGCACGTCGTCGAGGAGACCCTGGTCCCACTCGCGCTCGCGGAGGTTGACGGCGTCGACGCCGCGCCCGGCCATATCGGCGAGCGCCCGCGCTCCGAGCGAGTCGCGCTGCGTCGAGGCCACCACGCGAACCTTTGCCCACTGTTCCCGCCACGACCCGAGGCGGTCGATGTCCGACGAGCACAGCCACAGGCGCCCGGCGGCGCCGTACCGCTCGGCGACGGCCACCACGACCCGAGCCGCGGCCGGGTCCTTGACGTCGAGCGACAGCTCGAATTCGGCGCCCGAGGCTTCGTAGAGATCCGAGAGGCGCGGAATGTGGGGAGGCAGCGCCCCGACGGGCAGCGCGGCGATCGGCCGCCGCCGCCACCATTCCCGCACCACGCCGTCGTGGTCCAGCACGGCCTCGTCGTCGGCGGTGATCCACGCGTCGCTCTCGAGTGCACGCGCACCGAGCTCGAGGGCTCGGGCAAAGGATGCGAGGGTGTTGTCCGGGCACTCCGCCCGCGCTCCCCGGTGCGCGAACCCGATGGGCAGCTGGGATGGAGGGGGGCGTCCCACCCCGTCATCCTGACGCGGCCAGGAGGCGTTGTCGGGGATGATGGGGACGTGTCATGGGTCTGGTTGCTCCCTCTCGGGCTCGGCGCCCTGGCTGCCGGCGGGCTGTGGGCGGCGCTGCGAGCGCTGCGGCGCGAGATCGAGGGCCTGGCGCGAGCGACGGCCACCCTCGCGGTGGCGGCGGACCGGGCCCGCTCCGCCCGGATCCCGGAAGGGAGCTGACACCACCCCGCCACCGGGAATTCACCCGAAAAACACCTGATCGGTGGCGGGAGCGCAGCCGGGGGGGAACGGCGAGTGCGGGCGGGCTCCGGTAGGCTTCCCATGTGAACTTCAGCCCCGAGAAGCTCTTCCTTGTCGGGATCATCGCCTTGGTCGTGCTCGGACCGAACCGCCTCCCCCAGGCGGCACGCACGGTCGGGAGGCTGCTCGCGGAGTTCCGGCGGGTCTCCGCAAGCATGCAGAACGAGTTCAGCCAGGTGATGGCCGAACCCCGCGATGCGATGCAGAAGAGCGTCGGGGAGTTCGGCCTCACCGATGTTCGCTCGCAGCTGCGAAACACCATCACCGAGGTCGTCACCGGGCCGGGACCGGTCAACGGCGCGCCGATCATCGATCCCTCGAAGACGCTCGAGGTGAGCGCGCTGGCGGAGCCGGCGCCCACCCCCGCATCCGAACTGCGGGGGGCGCCCGTCGTACCGGACGACCCGTCGTTCAACTGAGGGCCCGGCCGTGAGCGTCGTCGACGAGTCGCGTGAGCCTTCGGAGGGGGAGGAAGAGCTTGCGACGATGACCCTCACCGAGCACCTGGCCGAGCTGCGCAGCCGGGTCCTCGTGAGCATCATCGCCATTGCGGTCACCACCGTGGTCATGTGGTTCCTCTATGACCACGTGATCAACTTCATGCGGCATCCCTACTGCGAGTTCATCCGCACCCACCCGTCGAAGGCCATCAGCGACCGGTCCTGTTCGCTCGTCACCCAGGGGCCCCTCGAGGGCTTCACCACCCGCCTCAAGATCTGCGCCTACGGGGGGATCGCGCTCTCCGCCCCGGTGCTGTTCTGGGAGCTGTGGCGGTTCATCACCCCGGGCCTGCACAAGAACGAGAAGCGCTACATCGTCCCCTTCGTCGCCTGCGGGGTGGTCCTCTTCGCGTTGGGCGTGACCGTCGCCATCCTGGTCTTCCCGAAGGCGCTCACCTGGTTGATCGACGTCGGCGGCCGCGGGGTCGTGCCCCTGTTCTCCCCGTCGAAGTACTTCACCCTGTACGTGTTGATGGCGCTCATCTTCGGCGCCGTGTTCATGTACCCCCTGGTGCTGGTCTTCCTCGAGATCGCCGGCGTGGTGCCGAGCAGCACGTGGCGGCGCTGGCGACGGCCGGCGATCGTGGTCATCGCTCTCGTGGCGGCCGTGATCACGCCGTCGAGCGACCCGTTCTCCTTCCTCGCGATGGCGGTGCCGATGATCGTCTTCTACGAGGGGTCGATCATCGTGGGCCGCCTGCTGCACAAGTAGGGGTGGCCGAGGTCCGGCAGTCGTTCGTCTCGGGTCTCGGGTTCTCGCTCGACGATTTCCAGGTCCGCGCCCTCGACGCGCTCGACGCCGGGCGCAGCGTCGTGGTCGCCGCGCCGACCGGGTCGGGCAAGACGGTGGTCGCCGAGTACGCCGTCGCCCGTGCGCTCGCCGAGGGGGCCAAGGCCTTCTACACCACCCCCCTCAAGGCGCTCTCGAACCAGAAGTACGCGGAGCTCGTGTACCGATACGGCGCCGAGAGGGTGGGCCTGCTCACCGGTGACAACGCGATCAACGGCTCGGCGCCGGTGGTCGTGATGACCACCGAGGTGCTGCGCAACATGATCTACGCCGCGGCGGGAGCCCTCGAGGGACTCCGGTACGTGATCCTCGACGAGGTGCACTTCCTCCAGAACGCCTACCGCGGTCCGGTGTGGGAGGAGGTGATCATCCACGCACCGCCGGGCATCGACCTGGTCTGCCTGTCGGCGACCGTGTCGAACGCGGAGGAGTTGGCGGACTGGATCGGCACGGTCCGCGGGGATACCGCGGCGATCATCGAGGACCGGCGCCCCGTGGTGTTGCACGACCTGTACCTCCTCGGCGACCGGGGCTCGGAGCGGCTCCTGCTGCTGCCGACCCTGCTGGAGGGGCGTCCGAACCCGGAGGCGGCCGCCCTCGACGCCAAGACCGTGCGCCAGCCGGGGCCCAGGAGCCGGGCGCGGGGCCGCCTCTTCGCCCCCCGGCGCTCCGAGATCGTCGACCTCCTCGACGAGGAGGAGATGCTGCCGGCCATCTACTTCATCTTCAGCCGGGCCGCCTGCGACGACGCTGTCGCCCAGTGCCTGCGTGAGGGTCAGCGGCTGACCACCGCCGAGGAGCGGAGCCAGATCCGTGAGATCGCCGAGCCACACCTCGACTCGCTCGGTGCCGCCGACCTGAGCCTGCTCGGCTACGAGCAGTGGATCTCGGGCCTCGAGGCGGGCTTCGCGGCCCACCACGCCGGTCTCGTCCCCCCTTTCAAGGAGGCGGTCGAGGCGTGTTTCGCCGCCGGCCTCGTGAAAGTGGTGTTCGCCACCGAGACGCTCTCCCTCGGCATCAACATGCCGGCCCGTTCGGTGGTCATCGAGAAGCTGACCAAGTTCACCGGCGAACGGCACGAGTTCCTGACTCCCGGCGAGTACACCCAGCTCACGGGACGGGCGGGGCGGCGGGGGATCGACGAGGTCGGCTACGCCATCGTCCCCTGGTCGCCGTTCGTCGCATTCGAGCAGGTGGCCAGCCTCGCCGGAGCGCGCAGCTACACGCTCACGAGCAGCTTCCGCCCGACGTACAACATGGCGGCGAACCTGGTCCGCCGCTATCCCCCCGACCTCGCCCACCACCTGTTGAACC
>WQVT01000145.1 GCA_009785715.1 Acidimicrobiaceae bacterium
CATCTTTGGCGGCCACGTCCTCGGCGATGACCAGTTTCGTTGCGTCCTCAGCGCCTCGGGCGAGTGGCACGTCGGCATCCAGCTCGCACCCGACCATGTCCCGCCCTCCTGGCCGGACGGGGCGCCCCAGCAGGTACATCTGGACCTCCATGTCGAAGATCCACGAGCCTCGCACGACGAGGCGCTCAGGCTCGGCGCCAGCGTGCTGCAGGCAGGAGACCTCGATGCCGAAGAAGGTCATCAGGTCTATGCCGACCCGGCGGGCCACCCTTTCTGTATCGGCTGGGGACACCCGTCGCGAGAAGCAATCGCCGCGATCGTCAATCGGTTGAGCGCGGAGGGTGCCGGCCCGGAACGCTAACCGAAGAGCTTTCCCCAGTGCGCAGCGATGATGAGGAGCACTCCGGCGACGGCGATCAGGATCCCCGCCACGATCATCCTGAAGCGGCGGCCGGCAAATGGCCGGTCAAGTCGCTCCGGCATGGCCCAGGCGAAGGCGGTCCAGACCCCTGCGATAACGAAGAGAAGGAAACCCACCTCGGCAATCCTGATCCCCGCGTGGTGCGAGATCGCAAGCAGTACGTTCACGGCGATGACCCTATAGCCCCCGGGTCATTCGGTCGGCTCTATTGGGCGCCAGCAGCCATTTTCTGGCAGGCAGGCAGTCACCCCTACTAGGGGCATGATCGGTGACGGATTCTTTTCCAACACCTCTGTGATCGCCTCGTCGCCTCGGCCTCTCGGTAGATTCAGAGTTATGTTCAATTTCACGGCCACCCAGCGCGCGCCGATTCCGTGGCGCGTGCCTTATCGTGGCCAGGAGCCGCCCTCTGGTGCTACCTTCCTGCGGTTGTCTCGGTCACTCGACGGCATACCGAGTTTCACCGCGAAGGAGAAGAGTCCGTGACGGAATCATCACCCTTGGCTAGTTCCGGGCAGATGGACCCGCTCTCGTATCACTACGAAGCAGATGACGTCGATCCAGATGGCCACGACCTCCCGAGTCTCCGGGCGAGGTTCCTTCTCGAGAATCTGCCCGACGGGGGTGTCCTACTCGAGGTGGGGTGCGGAGGGGGCAAAAATCTGCGCACCATAGCCAAATATCGCTCCGACGTCATCCTTCTGGGTTGCGACATCATCGTGCCCGGCCGTGAAGACCCAGGTTTCGATTTTCGGCGGGTAGACCCCGATCAAATGGACCTTCCCTATGCGGACAGCTCCGTCGACACGGTCCTTCTGTACGACGTTCTCGAGCACGTCAAAGATCCGAAGAAGGTGGCCACAGAGATCGCCAGGGTCATTAAACCTGATGGGCTGCTGATTGCCTTCATTCCGTTCGAAGGCGAGCGAATCAGTTGGTACACGCTCTTCCGCCACTTCTTGGGGCAGGATCTGTACGCCGTGACCAAGGACCATATCCAAGCGTTCACCCACCGGGAAGTCATGGACATGATCGGACAGGACTTTCATGTTCAGAAGCGGCAATACGCGTATCACCCGTTCGGGCAACTGATGGATGCGACATTTTTCGCCCTCGTAAAGATACCCAGATTCCACCACTTGTACTGGACCGAGAGTCCCTTCCACAATGCCAGTGATCACGAGCACTCGTTGGTGGGTCGATGCTTTGGGGCTGTGCTGCAATCCGCGCATGCGGTGGCGTGGGCGGAGTCGAAGCTCCTTGGTCGCTTTCGGTTCTTCTCCACCTGTGTTCTCCTAACCGCGCGTCGTAACGCAGGCGCTGCCGGCTGACGGTCCAACGAGGCGTCCGTTTTCGCTGACCGCCTTCTCGTGCCCGCCACGTTCAGTGGCGCCTGATCTCCGAGTGCGCGTCGGGTGTACGGTGACGCCGTGGAGTTCGGGATCTTTCACGAGTTCGAGCGCCCGCCGGGGATGAGCGAGGCTCAGGCGTTCGACAATGCATTCGATCTGATCGACGTCGCCGAACGCGGCGGCCTCGACGCGGTCTGGTTAGCGGAGCTCCACTTCTCGCCGGAGCGCTCCGTGCTGGCCTCGCCGATGGCGCTCGCGGGCGCCATCGGCGCCCGCACCAGCCATATCAAGATCGGCACGGCGGTCCAGATCTTGCCGCTGTGTCATCCGCTGCAGATAGCGGAGGAAGCGGCCACCGTCGACCACATCAGCCACGGCCGACTCATCTTCGGGGTCGGTCGAAGCGGCTTTGCGCGGACTTATCTGCAATATGGCGTGCCCTACGCGGAAAGTCGCGAGCGATTCGCGGAGACGCTCGAGATTGTCCGGCGGGCTTGGACCGAGGACACCTTCTCTCACGACGGCAAATACTTCCAGTACCACGAAACGTGCGTGGTGCCAAAGCCGTACCAGAAGCCACATCCACCTATCCGCGTGGCGGCGACGAGCGCCGACACGTTTCCCGCCATCGGCGCCCAGGGCTTTGACGTGTTCGCGGCGAGCCGCACCGGGACACTCGCGGAGCTCGCTCCGAACCTGGCGAGCTACCGGGCGGCGTACTCCTCGGCCGGCCACGCAGGCAAGGGCGGCGTCTTCTTGCGCGTGCCGGTCTATGTCGCGGACACCTTCGATCGGGCGGTCGAGGACTGTCGCGACAGCATCCTGGCGTTTTATCGACAGCTCGGCCAGCAACTGGAGCGATCGGCTCAGGACGCCGGGGCTCGCGCCATCGAGCAGCGCGATGTGCGGGGACGACGGCTGCGCGAGACGTCGTTCGACGAGGTGTTGCAAGAGCGGGTGATCGTCGGCACACCAGAGATGGTCACCGAGCGGCTGGGAAAGATCGCCACGGAACTGGAACTGGATGGCATTCTGGCGGAGTTGAATTGTGGCGGACAGGTTCCCCGCGAGGGCGTGATCAACTCGCTGCGCCTGTTGTGCGAGGAGGTGATGCCTGCCTTCAAGTGAGGCAGGCATCGGGCAGGCCGGTTAGCTGTTAGCCGGCCAGATGTCGGGCGAAGAACGCGTCGTAGGCCTCAAGTTCGTACGACGGGGTCTCGAGGTGACCGCCGGGGTGGATGTGCAGGGCTTTGTCCCTCGATCCGACGGCGTCAAAAAGGGCCATTGCCGCGTCGCGGGCCACGAGCTCATCGTCCCACTGCTCGACGAGGAGCACCGGCACCCGGAGGCTGCGAGCCAGCTGACCGAACTCCTCGGCCCCTGGCCGCCCGCCGAGGCCGGCGAGGCCGAGCACCGCGGCGGCGATACGAGGCTCGGTCGCGACGAAGGGCAGCCCGATGGCGGTGCCCATCGAGAGCCCCCAGTAGCCGTAACGGCCAATGCCCACTGGCGACCTCGGCGCCGCCGCCGGTCCCCCGGTGCGCTCCCCTTCCAGGTCGTCGAGAAGCGCCTTCCACTCGAGGACGCCCTTGCGGACCCGTTCGGCCGACGCCGCCGCCTCCGCGGCGTCGAATGTCCGAGGGCCCGCGCCAGGGCCGGCGATCAGGCGCTCGCGGAGCGCCCGCCGCCGCCACTCGGCGGCCTCGGGATCAACGATGCGCTCCCCGTGGTCCGGTGCGTCGAGCGCGACGGCAGAGAATCCAAGGTGCTTGACGAAACGATGGGCAAGGTCCAGGACGTACGGAGCACGCTTGTGGACGCTACCGCCGTGGCCGATGAGAACGGTCGGATGCGGTCCGGTCGACGCCTCGGGCGACCACAGGATCCCCGGCACCGTGTCCTCGGCCGTCTTGAGCACGAATTGCCGCTCAACCACGCCGAACTCGACCGTCTCGGTTCGTACGTCCATCCTCGCCCCCCTGCTCAAGGCCCGGAAGAGGGAGGCTAGCGGCCCAACCCAAAGGGGTCAGTTAGGTTCCGGTTCGTGCCCGGTTGTGTGGTTTGCGATGCGCTGGCTGACGTGGACGGCGTGGTCTCCCAGCCGCTCGTAGAACCGCACGATGAGACGACCCTCCATGGCCACAACGGGACGGTCTTGCAGCTGACCCAGTCGTTCGGCGACGTGCTTGGAGAGCGCGTCAAGCTCGTCGTCATCCTCGTCCAACTTGGCCCCTACATCAGGGCTCCGGCTCTGCCAGGCGCCTGTTGCCTCCTCCCACATTGCTGTAGCCAAACCACCCATCTCGCCGAAGGAATTGAGCACGTCGGGGGGGAATTGGTCGGCGAACTCGGCTCGCTCCGCGATGTGTCGGGCCAGTTCCAGACCCCGTTCGAGGGACGGCATCACCCGGAGGGACACGAGCATGCGGTGCAGGTCGGTAGCGACGGGCGCTTCCAGGGCGAAGGTCAAGTCGAGCTGCTGCTCGGTCTGGACCATTATGGCCTCGGACTGTTCGATGATTTGATTGATTCTGTCGCTCTCGGACTCATCTCCCGAGACAAGGGCCGTGCTCGCATCCTGAACGGCGCTGGTCACGGTGGTGAAGAAACTGCCGACTTGCGCATCGAACGTGTCGAGTAGAGCGGCGAACCTGGTTCGGGTCGGCTGCTCAGCGGGTGGATCGGATGACATCCTCTGCTTCCTTCCACGACGTTTCGTTGTAGGACGGTCAGGGGAGTGACGTAACGGCTACCAGGTCAAACAGGTCGAGGCCCCCGTAAGAGTCTCCGCAGCCACCATAGCCTCGGACGGTCATACCCCTTAGGTTCATGAAACCGGCTCAACTACGGTAGCAGTCACGCCTGGTGGCACTCGTGACCCCTGCCCACCTCCAAACGCAATCCAGATGGCGGCCTCTCCGATCGTAGGAGAATCGCTCACTGGCGCCCGGGCGCACTGGGCTACCGGTGACGCCGGCTTGCCGAACGTACGGTTGACGGTATACCGCGAGACGTAATAGTGTTCAGGTCATGAAGAACAGCATCGATGTTCTGGGCCGCTACGCCGGCCCTGCGACCTGGATCCTGTCAAGCCTGGCGGACGGTCCCAAACACGGCTACGCCCTCATCGTCGACATCGAAGACTTCGCCGGGGTGAGGCTCCAGCCAGGCACGCTCTATGGGGCGCTCACGAGGTTGGTCGATGGAGGTTTGATCGAGGCCATGGGCGCCGAGGGGCGTCGCCAGCCCTACCGCCTCACGGTCGACGGCGCTGCCGCCTTACAGGAACAGCTGACCATGCAGCGGCGGGTGGCGGACCTCGGCCTTCGGCGGCTCTCTACCGGCATGGCGCTGTCGTGAACGCCGACCTGGGGACGGTGACATCGAACGTTTTCGCACGGTGGGGTTGGAAGTGCGTCCCGTTCGTCACGCTGTGGTGGACGCTGTTTTGGCCGATCGGGCTTGTCTGGTTGGTCCTGTCGCTGATCGCGCACTACAGAAAGGCCGACCGCAGCCGGGCCGCTCGGGCCGAACGGCGGGCCCGTCAGTTGCTCTCGTACTACCCACCGCGTTGGAGGATGCGGTACGGGGAGGAATTCGTCGAGACGGTGCGCCGAGCGATCCTCGACGGCCACGGAGGCCTCCGTTTGGAACTGAACGTTGCACGAGAGAGCACCGTCGCTTGGTGGGAGACGGACCGTCGGGCGTTCGCGACGCTGAGCTGCTGGTGCTTGTGCTGGTTGCCGTTGGTGGCCCAGAGCCTGGCCCCACTCGGTATAAAACTGAGTGGCGGGAGCTACCGGGGCTGGTTCCTCGCTCTCTTCGTGCCCGGTGGGTTCCAATGGCTCGTGGTCGGGATCATGTTCTCCGTCGGCGTTGTGATGCTCGCCGCGGCCGTGCGGGGGCTGCCAACGCTTCGCGCGACCGGGGCCTGACCAGGAGCCTGAGGCAGCCCTCGGCTCCCAACTCCGACGTCACTCGGGCGTCGTCTTAGCGCTTTCTTTGCCCCGAGCGTCGAGCAAACGCAGCATCGACGAGGCGACCGTGCGCCGGTTCCTGGGGCGGAGCCTCAGATCAATATCGCGTCCACGAACAACGGGAACATGTGACTGGCCACCCAGAGTTCGACCAGAATCAGAGGGACCAGCAGCGGCCAGGGCAGTTTCCGGAACAGCGGGATTGCCAGGACGATGAAAGCTTCGGGTCGATAGACGCTCTCTTGGCCGCCAGCGATGTACGGGACGAGCCACACACCGATCGTCGCCATCAGGAAGCACAGCTCGAAAGCGTCGATGCGGTCCCCTATCCAACGCGAGAATCCACCGAGCCAGTAGTGGGAGCCACCGGTCACGGCCACCCGGGTCGTGGCGGTGGGGACGAGTTCTGCGCCGTACGTTGTCGCCGCCGCGAGTTGCAGACGCGAGTTGCGGGCGAAGGAGTAGATCGTCAACACCGCCGCACCGAGCACGATCAAAAGTGTGAGCAGGGTCTGGGTCGCCTCGATGTGCAGGGCGGCGGGCGTGGCCCCTCCAAAATGAAACGCGGGCCGGAGGTGGTTCAGGAGGCTTGTAAGAGGGTTGTGGGCTCCAACCCCGAACTTCCTCGTGGCAATGAAGTAGCCGTCC
>WQVT01000146.1 GCA_009785715.1 Acidimicrobiaceae bacterium
GCCTTCTGGTCGCGCAGCGCCGCGAGGCCGTAGGCCATGTTGCGGGGCAGGGCCTGGAGCAGGCCGGCCATCTGCTGCAGCGGGGCAGCCAGGGCCCCGGCCAGACGGGCCAGGAGCACCTCGCGGCTCGGCAGGTCGGCCAGCGCGGTCGTCTCCCGGGCGGTGAGCACCTTCTGTCCGAGCACGCCGCCCTTGATCACCAGCAACGGCTGGGTCCGCGAAAAATCGCGCAGGGCCTTGGCCACCGCCGCTGCATCGCCCTTGACGAAGGCGACACCCGTCGGCCCCTCGAGCAGCGAGTCAAGGCCGTCCAGCCCGGCGTCACGCGCCGCGAAGCGGACCAGGGTGTTCTTGTAGACCTTGTAGTCGCCGCCCGACGGCGTCAGGCTCCGCCGCAGCGTCGCCATTTCCTTGACCTTCAGGCCCCGGTACTCCGTGAGAATCACGGCGTCGGCGTCGCTCAGGCGCTCGCGCACCTCGTCGACGACGGCCACTTTCTCCGGCCTCGGATTGTCCATTCGGGTCACCTCCTTCGATCTCTCGCATCCGCTGACGCGCGCGCGGCCCAACCGAAGGTGGTGCCTCTCGCCTCGTCAGGCCGGGCCCGACGGGCCCGTTTGAGCGCCCAGGGGCGCACCGGATGTCTATGGCTTGAAAATCTGTGGCTTGAAACTCTGGCTAAAAACGACAGTCGATTACTCTAGCGCACCGCATCGACCTTCTCGCGGGCGGGCGGCTCGGGCGGGAGCGCCTCGCCCTCGACATTGAAACGCGGAAGGAGGCGGTCGAGCCAACCCGGGAGCCACCAGTTCCAACGTCCGAAGGTGTGCATCAACGCCGGGACCAGGACGGTCCGGATGATGAAGGCATCGAGGAAGATCGCCGCGGCGAACCCGATCCCCACCTCCTGGATCACCCGCGAGCCTCCGAAGATGAACGAGGCGAAGACGAAGATCATGATCAGGGCCGCGGCGGTGATCACGCGGCCGGTACGGGCCTGACCCGCCGTCACCGCCTGCCGGTTGTCACGGGTCTTTGTCCACTCCTCATGCATGCGGGAGACGAGGAAGACCTCGTAGTCCATGGACAGCCCGAAGACGATGGCGAAGAGGAGCACGGGGATGAACACGTCGATCGGCCCGGACTTCGTGAGCCCCAGGATCGTCTCGCCCCACCCCCATTGGAAGGTGGCCACCATCACCCCGAGTGCCGCACCGATGGAAAGCAGGTTCATCACCGAGGCGGTGAGCGGAACCAGCAGACTTCGGAACACGCACGCCAGGAGGATGAAGGCGAGGAGCACGACGATCCCCACGAAGAGCGGAAGCTTCTGGGCAATGACGTGGGAGAAGTCCACCCCGAGCGCCGTCGCGCCACCGATGTGGACGACGAGGCTGCTCCCCTGGACGGCCGCCGGCACGACCGAGGATCTGAGCCTCTGGAGGAGATCCTTGGTAGCAACGTCCTGCGGCGCGGTGGTCGGGTAGATGGTGGCGATCGCCACCTTCCCCGAGGGGCTCGGGATCACCGGGCTGCCCGTGACGACGCCGGGCTCGGACTTGACCTGGTCGACCAGCCGGTTGAAGTGGGCGAGGTCGTTCGGCCCGCGGATCTCCCCCACCAACTCCAGCGGTCCGTTGAACCCGGGCCCGAAGCCCTTGGCCAACAGGTCGTAAGCCTGCCGGGTGGTCGAATGCAGCGGGTCGTTGCCGGAGTCGGAGAGCCCCAGGTCCATCGAGAAGAACGGCAGCGCGATGACGACGATGACGCCGAGTGCGAGGATCGCCAGGTACCGGGACTTGCCCTCGATGAACTTGGCCCACCGGTCCCAGAATCCCGGCGGGCTCGGCACGACGCCGTCGCGCGCCAGCACCGCCCGGTCCTTCCGGCTGAGTGCCTTCAGTCCGATGAAGCCCAGCATCGCCGGCAGCACGGTGATCGACGCGAGCATGGTGAGGGCGACCACCAAGGCGCCCGAGACGGCCACGCCATAGAGGAAGCTGATCCCGAGGGCGAACATGCCGAGCAGTGCGATACAGACCGTGATCGCGGCAAAGAACACGGCACGCCCCGCGGTGTCCAAGGCGAGGACGGCCGCCTCCTCGGGACTTCGGCCCGCCCTGAGCTCGGCGCGGTGGCGGGTGACGATGAACAGGGCATAGTCGACGCCCACGCCGAGCCCGAGCAGCACCGCGACGATCGGTGCGAAGTTCGGGATGCTCATGACGTGCGTGAGGTCCTCGTTGATCGACGTCCCGACGCCGATCGCCAGCAGCGCCGAGAGAAGCGGCAGCAGGGGCAGGAGGATGCTGCCGAAAGCAATGCACATGATTACCAATGCGAATGCGATTCCGAGGAGGTCGCTGGTGCCCTGGGTGCTCTGGGACTCCGCATTCTGGATGGCGCCGCCACCGAGCTCGACGCGGACCAGCGGACCGTTGATTTTCTGCGCGGTGTCGATGACCCGCTTGGCGGCGCTCTTCGGGACGAGGTTGTCCTGCTCCGTCCAGTTCAGGGTGCCGAGGCCGATGGTGCCGTCTTTGCTGATTGCACCCTGGGGCCCGAACGGGCTGACGGTGCTGCTGACGTAGGGCAACCGGTCGAGCTCGGCCAGCATCCCCGTGACCTTTGCCTCGATAGCGGGGCTCTCGAGCTTCCCGGTCCTGGCCTGGAAGACGAGCTGGTCGCTCCCGCCCGCAGCCTGCGGGAACGCGGACTTCAGCAGGCTGAGTGCGTCGCCGGAGTCGGTCCTCGGAAAGCTGAAGTTGTTGGCGTACCTGGATCCGACCCGGTTGCTGATGCCTCCAATGAGCACGAGAGCGATGATCCAGGCAACGAGGACGGTCTTTCGATGGTGGAAGCACCAGCGAGCGATGGTTCTCACGTCTCTCCTTACGGGGGTGGAGAGGTCTTCGGGGGGGACCGCCCAGTCACTGCTTCACGTACCGACCGGCCGGGAAAGTCTGCGGCTAGGTTGCCACCCCCCACGCCGGGGCACAAAGCGGTTTACCCCGCCCCCGCCCCCGACCCGGGGTGGGACCCCCGGGCACCGAGCTTCCTCAGCCGGCTCAAATGTTCGACGTCAGAGGGCAGAAGAAACAGCCTTTCCGGATATTCCTTCCGCCCCGACGCGCCCATCGGGGCTTTACTGCGCGGCCGCGTAAGCCTCGCGCACCTCGCCCGGAATCCGTCCCCGGTCGCTCACCCGGTAACCGTTCGCGCGCGCCCACTCGCGCACGGCCCCGAGATCCTCTTTGGCGGAGCGACCACTGCTTCGGGGGTTTGCGGCAACCCGGGACCGCCGGCTCGCACCGTCGGCGCGACGAGCCGCGGCGATGTAGCCCTGCATCGTGTTGTGGAATTCTTCTAGGTGGTCTTCGCACAGCTCGAAGGCGTAAGAAATGCCGTCGTAACTGAAGTTCACGGTCTCGACCGCCTGCACTTCTTCGTCGTCGAGATCACACGTCAGCAGTATCTGGACCTTTTGAGCCACAACAGTTCCTCCGGGTAACAAAGCGTAAACGCAGTGTAGCCATACAAACACCGCCCGCCGCAGCCGCGGCGGGCGGTTAACCCGAAGTTGGGGATGAACGGAGGAATTTATCCGGCGACGCCGGCGAGCTCCTCGTCGGTCACCCGGAGCAGCGCGATATCCACGTCGATGCCCGGGCCCATGGTGGAACTCACCGCGACCGAGCGGATGTAACGGCCCTTGGCAGCCGACGGCTTCGCCCGGTTCACCTCGTCGATGAGCGCCCGAAAATTGACGAGCAATGCGTCGCGGCTGAATGACACCTTGCCGATCGGAACCTGCACGACGCCCCGGGAGCGCGTATCTGCCCGATATTCGACTCGGCCACCCTTGAACTCCCCGACGGCCTTCCCCACTTCGGGGGTCACCGTCCCCGTCTTGGGGTTCGGCATCAGCCCGCGGGGGCCGAGTTTGCGGCCCAGCCGTCCGACCTTGCCCATCATGTCCGGGGACGCGATGGCCACGTCGAAATCGAGGAAACCGCCGTCCACCCGCTCGACCAGGTCGTCGCCGCCGACGATGTCGGCGCCTGCGCTGCGTGCCGCCTCGGCCGCCGGGCCCTGAGCGAACACGGCCACCCGGACCTGCTTTCCGGTCCCCGACGGCAACGCGACGGTCCCGCGGATCACCTGGTCGGCCTTGCGGGGGTCGATCCCGAGCTGGACCGACATCTCCACGGTCTCGTCGAACTTGGCGGTCGCCAGGCTCTTCACCAGGTCGAGCGCCTCACCGGGCGCGTAGGCCCGGCTCCGGTCGAACCGCTTGGTGGAATCGAGATACTTCTTACCCTTCGGCATCTGCTGCCTCCCTCTTGTCTTGTACGGGGCGGGGTGAGGTGTTCCCCGCCGGCCGGTCGATCAGATTACCGCTCAGATGGGCTGCCGGTCAGCCGCTGACCTTGATGCCCATGGACCGCGCGGTCCCGGCGACCTGGAGCTTGGCGGCCTCGAGATCGTTGGCGTTCAGGTCCGGCATCTTGATCTGCGCGATCTCCGCGACCTGGGCGTCGGTGATGGTGGCCACCACTTCGGTACCGGTGGTGGACGCCCCCTTCTCGACGCCGGCGGCCTGGCGGATCAGGACCGGGGTCGGTGGGGTCTTCAGGATGAAGCTGAAGGTGCGATCTTCGTAGATGGTGATCTCAACGGGAACGACCTGGCCCACCCGGTCCTCCGTGGCGGCGTTGTACTGCTTGACGAAGTCCATCGTCTGCACCCCGTGGGGACCGAGCGCGGTACCCACCGGAGGTGCGGGGGTTGCCTTCCCCGCCGGGAGCTGAATCTTTACGATCGCCGCGACGCGACGCTTTGCCATGACTAACCGATACTCCTTGTCGATCCGCGCGCTTGCTCGGCGGTCTCTTTACAGCTTCGCCACTTGGGCGAATTCCAGCTCGACCGGGGTCTCCCGGCCGAAGATGTTGACGAGGACCTTGAGCTTGAGCTGATCCTCGTTGATCTCGGCCACCGTGCCGCTGAAGTCGGCAAAGGGCCCTTCCTTGACCCGCACCGACTCGCCGAGCTCGTACTCGAGACGGGGCCGGGTCTTCTTGCCGCCGGCGACCTCGCCGTCCTCCGCCTTCACCTGCAAGGTGCCTTCGACCTCTCGCCGCGACAACGGCGTGGGCCGGGCCCCGAGGCCGACGAATCCGGTAACGCCGGGGGTGTTGCGGACCACGTACCACGAGTCGTCGTCCAGGTGCATCCGCACCATCAGGTAGCCGGGGAACACCTTCTTCGAAACGACCTGCTTCTTGCCGTTCTTGAACTCGATGACGTCTTCCATGGGGATGACGGCCTCGAAGATCCGCTCCTCCATGTTCATCGACGCGATCCGGCTCTCGAGATTGGTCTTCACCTTGTTCTCGTAACCGGCGTAGCTGTGGATCACGTACCACATGCCGGGCCGGTCGTACGGGCTCTCGACCGGCTCGTAGGGCTGCTCCTCCCCCTCCTCGGCGGCACCCCCATCTCCGACCGGCTCAGCCTCGGCAATCGCGACCTCCGCGACCGTCTCGGCTTCCTCGGCGGGCACGAGTTCTTCGGTGGGCACGGCCTCCTCGGCGGGCGCAGCCTGATCAGCGGGCACGGCCTCATCAGCGGGCACGGCCTCATCAGCGGGCGGGGCCTCGGCGAGGGGCTCTTCCATCGGGATGTCTTCGGAGTCGGTGAGTTCTTCAGCCATTGGGAGGGTTTACTTGAACAGGTAGATAGCCAGGTGATTGAAGCCGTAGTCGAGCCCGAAGATCATGGCCATCAGCACGGCGAGGGTGACGAACACCACGGAGGCGTAGTTGATGGTCTCCTTGCGCGTGGGCCATGCGACCTTGCGCATCTCGACGTTGACTTCGTGGAGGAACTGGCGAGGCGTCGTCCGGGCCGGTCCGGGTGCACCACCGACGGACGGGCGGGGCCGGGCGACGGGCGCCTCGGTCTCGGGCTCAACGAGGGTTCCGGTCCCGCGGCGTCCCCGGCGACCGACGCGGGCGCCATCGCCTTCGAGGTCGTCTTCGCCAAGGCCGTCGGTGTCGTCCAGAGAGTCGAGGTCATCGGAACCCAAGCCGGCGAGCGGGTCGAGGTCACCATCGGAGTCGGCGCGCGCGTCTTCGACCTCGCCGTCCGTCTGGTCGAGGAGTTCGTCGGTGGCTCCGTTTTGGGAGCGCCGCTGCCTTCTGTTGAGCTTCACGTGCGTGACCTTCCAATCCGGACCGTTGGAGCAGGGCAGGAGGGACTCGAACCCCCAACCGCCGGTTTTGGAGACCGATGCTCTACCAATTGAGCTACTGCCCTCCGCTGCACTGCAGGTTGTACCGCTGACCCGTCGGACAAGAC
>WQVT01000147.1 GCA_009785715.1 Acidimicrobiaceae bacterium
GAGGAACCGGGTGCCGGCGAGCGCGCCCACGGGGCGGCCGTGGTGGCGCCGGCGGTAGGCGGAGTAGTCCCTGCCCAGCGCGAAGACCCTCCGGTAGCAGCGGGCGAGAGAGTCGAGCGAACCGAAGTCTGCGTAGTACCCGGCCCGCTCGCCGGTGAGCAGCGCGTGGAGGGAGTGGTGGAAGTCGTCGCTCCACGACGCATCGAGCCCGAAGCCTCCCGCCTCGCGGCTGCGGACCAGCCTGGGGTCGTTGCGGTCGCTCTCGGCGATCAGCCAGAGCGTGCGCCCGAGATGCCCGGCGAGGGCCTCCACCGCCACGGCCAGCTCCTCGAGGAAGTGCAGGGCGCTCTCGTCGACGATCGCGTGCACGGCGTCGAGCCGCAGGCCGTCGACGTGGTAGTGCTCGAACCAGGCGCAGGCATTGTCGATAAAGAAGGATCGGACGCCGTCGCTGCCGGCGCCGTCCAGGTTCACCGCGGCGCCCCAGGGGGTCCGGTAGCGGTCGGTGAAGTACGGCCCGAACCCGGCCAGATAGTTCCCCGACGGACCGAGGTGGTTGTAGACGACGTCGAGCACCACCGCGAGCCCGCGGGCATGGGCGGCGTCGACCAGCCGCTTGAGCCCGTCGGGGCCGCCGTAGGCGTGGTGCGGGGCCCACAGGTCGACGCCGTCGTACCCCCAGCCGCGATCCCCGGGGAACTCCGCCACCGGGAGCAGCTCGATGGCGGTGATCCCGAGCCCGACCAGGTGGTCGAGGCGCTCGATCACGCCGTCGAACGTGCCGGCGGAGGTGAAGGTGCCGACGTGCAGCTCGTAGAGGACGGCGTCGGCCAGCGGCCGGCCGTGCCAGGACCCGTCGTGCCACGCGAAGCGCGAATGATCGACGACGACCGAGGGTCCTTCTGGGCCCTCCGGCTGCGACGCGGAGCGGGGGTCCGGACGGGGCGGGCCGTCGTCGACGGAGAACCGGTACCGGGTGCCCGCCCCGGCGCCGGCGACGTCGACGCCCCACCAGCCGAAAGGAGCCGGGTTCATGGGCGCCCGCCCGCGGTCGAGCACCAGGTCCACCGAGCGGTGATCCGGCGCCCAGACGGCGAAACGCGTCAATCGGCGTCCTCGAGGACAAGCAGCGCGACCGGCAGTGATCGGAGGATGTCGGCCACGAAGGGCTTCCCCGACCAGGTCGCCCCGCTCAGGCGGTCCACCCACCGCCCCGGGGGCAGCGTCAGCGTGGTCGATCGCCAGCCACCTGCCCGTTCGAGGCGAACCGGGAGCCTGGTGACGAGCGTGGCCGCCCGACCGCCGCGCAGGAAGCCCACCAGATGCTCAGCCGCCACCCCGTCGGCCGGGAGCACCTCCACCCTCCCGTCCTCCCCGGGGCCGTACCACTCCGGATGCTCCGAGCGCAGGGCGAGCGCCGCCCGGACGACGGCCAGCTTCGTCGCCCCGTCCCCGCTCTCCTCCGACCACAGCGATGCGGCGGTGCGGCCGGCGAGACGCTCGACGAGCCGCCGTCGGACCTCGTAGTCGACCGGGCGGCGGTTGTCGGGGTCCACGAGCGACAGATCCCACAACTCGCTGCCCTGGTAGAGGTCGGGGACTCCCGGAGCCGTGAGGGTCAAGAGCTTTTGACCGAGGCTGACCGCCCACCCCGGCCGGCGCAGACGAGCAACGAAGTCCTCGAGGTCAGAGACCAGGGCGGCGTCAGACAACATTTGCTCAACGAATCGTCGCAACTGCACGTCGTAGTACTCGTCGGGCTGCGTCCAGGAGGTGTAGACCTTGGCTTCTCTCGTCGCCTTCTCCATGTAGGCGGCGATCCGCTCCGTCGAGATCGGCCACGCGCCGACCAGCGTCTGGTAGAGCAGCCACTCGGTGTTGCGGTCGGGGGAGGCGGCGGTGCCACGCGACACGTTGGCGACCCTCCAGCGCTCCACGGCCGCCGCCCACTCGGCGGGCATCTCCGCCAGCACGGCGAGGCGGGCCCGCACGTCCTCGGAGCGCTTCGTGTCGTGCGTGGAGGTCGCGAGCAGGGCCCGGGGATGTTCGAGCTGCGACGCGACCAACGCCGCTGAGAAGGTCTCGAGGCCGGGCACGCGCCGCCCGGGATCGCCGCCGACCTCGTTGCGCCACGTCAAGGGCAGGTAGCGGTAGAACGTCGTGTCCTCGACCGCCTTGGCCATCACCGGGCCGCTGACCTGCTGGAACCGCAGGGCGAGCTCGGTCTCGGCCTCGCCGGGGACGCGCAGGAGGAGGATGTCGCGCAGGAAGCCGAGCAGCTCGTTGTCGAGGTCCGGCCGCCGGATGCTGGCGGCCAGGACGGCGGCCTCCACGTGGGCGACGTCGGCCGGGCAGGCCGGCCGGTCGGCGCGCGAATAGGTGCGGTACACGCCGAAGCTCGCCAGGACCTCCGCCAGGGTGTCGGTCAGGTCACGCCTCGTGTAGTCCCGGTACCGGCGGTGGCTCTCGCAGATGGAGGCGAAGGTGCCCGCGAGGCGGCGCAGGTCGGCGGCGAGCGGCCCGGCGAGGATCTCGTGCTTCGCCCGCAGCACGATCTCCTCGTACCGCTCGGTCACCCCCGTCCATTCCCGGTAGGAGGCGAGCAGCTCCTCGCAGCCGTCGGGGTCGTCGAAGGCCCCGGCCACGAGGTTCAGCCAATCGTAGCCCGTGGTGCCCGCCACCGGCCAGGTCTCGGGGAGGCGCTCGCCGGCCTCGAGGATCTTCTCCACCAGCACCCAGGCGTCGGGGGCATCCTCCACCAGCCGGCCGAGGTACGCCTCGGGGTCGAGGAGGCCGTCGACGTGGTCGATCCTCACGCCGTCGATGACCCCGTGGTGCAGCCAGTGCAGAAGCAGGCCGTGGCTGGCGTAGAACACTTCCGGATCCTCGACACGCAGCCCGGCGAGGTCGTTGATGTCAAAGAATCGCCGGTAGTCGAGCTCCTCCCCCGCCGTCTTCCACCATGCGAGCCGGAAGTTCTGCCGGTCGAGGAGGGCGTCCAACCGGTCCGGGTCGGCGTTGAGGGCCGCCACCTCGGCGTCGATCGCGGCGGCAAGCTCGGGGGAGGCGGCGAGCAGTTCGGCCAGGCGGATCCGGAGGATCTCCTTGTCGCGCTGGCGTTCGCGGAGGCTGGCGGCGTCGATGTCGACCGAGGAAGGCAGGCGCCCGAAGGCGTTGGCGATGCTCTCGAGCGCCTCGCGGTCCGCGCCGAGCACCTCGCGGAGCGTCCCGGTCGACTCCGCCGATTCGGCTTCGACCGGCGGGGTCGGGTCGGCGAGGACGGGGCCGTTCACCGTCGGCTCGGGGAGGCGCGTGGCGGCGGCGAAGAGCAGGTCGCCGAGGGTGCGCGGCGAGATCGGGGCGGCATCGTCGTAGTACCGGACGACGAACGCCCCACCCCCCGCTCCAGGCGGAGCTGACCGGCCTCGAGCTCCCGGCCGTAGTGGTCGCCCAGGATGGGCAACAGCACGACATTCCGCAGCTTCGACTCCGGCGGGTCCCAGTCGACGTCGAAATACGTCGCGTACTGGCTGGCGGGGCCGTTCTCGAGCACGTCCCACCACCAGCGGTTGTCCCGCCCGCTGACCGCCATGTGGTTCGGGACGATGTCGACCAGCTGGCCGATCCCGGCCTCGCCGAGCGCCGCCTGCAGCCGCTCGTGGCCCTCGGCTCCACCCAGCTCGGCGCTGATCGTCGTCGGATCGACCACGTCGTAGCCGTGCGTGCTTCCAGGCGTCGCCGCCAGGACCGGCGAGAGGTACAGGTGGCTGATGCCCAGGCAGCTCAGGTACCCCGCCACCGAGGCGGCGTCGTCGAAGGTGAAGCCGGCGTGCAGCTGGACCCGGTAGGTCGCCCGGGGCTCCACCCGCGCTCGCCGTATCGGCCCGGCCTCGTCGCTCACGTTCGCCCCCTCCGGTCGGTCGTCCGGTGCGGGCAACGTTTGGTCCCTCGTGGTCAGGCGATCTCCTCCCCGGTGAGCCGGCGCAACCCGCGGCGCGCCCCGCCGCTTGAGTTTCGTTCCGTCGAGGCTACCTGGCGGGCCGCCGCCGGGACCCGGCCCTAGCCTGGAGCCCGGTGTACGCCCTGCTCCCCGCCACCGCCCTGGCCGCGATCCCGAGCCCGCCGGCAAACGGGGTGAACCTGGGCCCCGTCCGCCTCCACGTCTACGGGCTGATGATCGCGCTCGGGATCGTCGGCGCGGTCTGGCTCGCCCAGCGGCGCTGGCACCTCGTCGGCGGCGCCCCGGGGACCATGGCCGGCCTGGCGATCTGGGGGGTCCCCGGGGGGCTGATCGGCGCCCGCATCTACAGCCTGGCGACCAGCTGGCAGGTGGACACGGGCGGCAGCGTGATCCAGGCCTTCGAGATCTGGCACGGAGGCCTCGGGATCTGGGGAGGGGTGCTCGGCGGGGTGGCCCTCGGCCTCGTCGGCGCCCGCCGCCGGCGCCTGCCGCTCGCGCCGTTGCTCGACGCCGTCGCGCCGGCGATTCCGCTCGGTCAGGCGATCGGACGTTGGGGAAATTTCTTCAACCAGGAGCTCTACGGCCGCCCCAGCAATCTCCCCTGGGCGGTTCGCATCGACCACCCGGTCGGCTACCCGCCCGGTACCACGTTCCAGCCCACCTTCCTCTACGAGAGCATCTGGGACCTGGGGACCGTCCTCGCCGTGATCTGGATCGGGCGCCGGTTCCGGATCCGTCGGGGGTATCTCTTCGCGGTCTACGCCGCGTTGTACACCCCCGGTCGGTTCTGGATCGAGTACCTGCGCATCGACACCGCCCACCGGTTTTTCGGGCTGCGTCTCAACGACTGGTCGAGCATCCTCGTCTTCGCCGTCGCCGTCGCCCTGCTGGTCCTGCGGGGACGGCCGAAACCGGGCGACGAGCTGGTGGGGGACCCGCTGCGCTCCCCGGGAGACACCCCGGCCGGGGAAGAAGCGCCGGCGCCCGACGCCGCCGGCGGTGGCGGCCCGCCGGCCGGGGAGCGTACCGTCCATACGGTGAGCAGCCACGCTGGCGAGGAGCGTGCGCCAACGAGAAACGGAGAGTTGGATCTTGAGCAACACGACTGACGAAAACACCGGAATCGCCCTCCCCGAGAAGGCCGTCGGCAAGGTCAACAGCGCCTTGGCCGACGCCAAGCCGGTCGCCGTCACCTACGTCGATCCCGAGGGACGCCCCCACCTGTCCCTGCGGGGTTCGACCCAGGTCTTCAGCCCGGATCAGCTGGCCATCTGGGTGCGCCACGCCGAGGGGGGCATCGCGGAGGCGGTGAGCAAGAACCCGAACGTTGCGCTCCTCTACCGCGACAACGACGAGAAGACCACCTACACCTTCCTCGGCGTCGCCCACGTCGACGACGACGCCGCGGTCCGTGACAAGGTGTTCGAGAACAGCCCCGAGCCGGAGCGGAACCACGACCCCGAGCGCCACGGCGTGGCCCTGATCATCGATCTCGAGCGGGCCACCGGGTTCACGATCGGCGGCGACCGCTTCGACCTGAGGCGGGCATGACCCTCGAGCTCACCCACCCCGGGAGGGGTCTCCTCCTCGTCACCATGGAGGTCGAGGAGGAGTTCGAAGACGAGCTGAACGCCTGGTACGACGAGGAGCACCTGCCCGAGCGCAAGGCCTGCCCGGGCTTCCTCTCCGCGCACCGCTACCGCCTGGCCGAGGGGTCGTCACCCCATCAGGCCACCTATCTGGCGATCTACGAGCTCGAGAGCCCGGACGTCCTCGAGACCACCGAGTATCTCGCGCTCGTGCCGCCCACCAAGCGTTGGCAGGCCCTGCTCCCCCACGTCAAGGTGGTGCGCAACATCTACACCGAGATCACCCGTGAGGTGCCGGCGGACTTCGTGCTCGACACCGACCGCTAAGCTTTCGCTGAAGCTCGGTCGGCAGGTCAGTCCGTAGGTCAGTCGATAGGTCAGTCGGCGGGCGGCGTACCCCAGCTCTCCGACGGCGACTCGGGCCAGATCACGCTGTTCCCGTTCGGCCCGATGACGAAGTCCGGCCCGGCCAGGCCCTGCCCGTTCGCGGCCGCACCGGCGGCGACGAGCTCGGGAGCCCAGTCGCGGGTGGTGATGAGCGGCACCTCGATCTGGGCGTGGGCCTTGTGGGCCTCGACGACCCGCTCGTGGTAGCGCTCGGCGGCGGGCAGGAAGTTCTGGGACAGATACGGGCGTCCGTCGATGATCGTGCCCTTCTGGCCCTCGATGACGGCGACCACGTCCTCGCCGTTCAGGGTCTTGTGGGTCTCGAGGGCGTGCGCCACGGCGAGCACCTCCCGGCGGTTCTGCTCGAGGAGCTCCTCGGTCCGGTGGAGCAGCTCGGTGAGCTTGTTCTCGATCCGGCCACC
>WQVT01000148.1 GCA_009785715.1 Acidimicrobiaceae bacterium
CCGGTGACGCCGCCGGCGACGTCGATCAGCTCGCGGACCGTCGTCCCCATCGGCACGCAGTACACGTCGGGGCGCTCGACGTGCCCGGAGACGGCGAAGAACTTCCAGCCGACGGACTCGCCGATTCCCTGGTCGGCCCACCACTGCGCCCCGCGCTGGAGGATGACCGGGACGTCGGCGAAGGTTTCGACGGAGTTCATCAGCGTGGGCCGGCCGTGCAGGCCGTAGATGCCGGGGAACGGCGGCTTGTTCCGTGGCTCGCCCCGGTGGCCCTCCATGCACTCGAGCAGGGCGGTCTCCTCACCGAGGATGTAGCCGCCGGGGGACACGAACACCTCGACCTCGAGGCGACGGCCGCTCCCGCAGGCGTCGGGTCCCACCACGCCGGCGTCCCGCAGCGCCTGGAGCTCGTCGCGCAGGGCCTGCTCCTCGGGGCCGTACTCGTGGCGGATGAACACCCAGCCCTCCTCGGCCCCGACGACGGCCATGCCCATCAACAGGCCTTCGAGCACGAGGTGCGGTTCGGTCGCCAGGATGGCCCGGTCCTTGAAGGTGCCCGGCTCGGACTCGTCGGCGTTGCAGACCGCGTACTTCACCTCGCCCGAGGCGTTTCGGGTCAGCTCCCACTTCGATCCGGTCGGGAAGCCGGCGCCTCCCATGCCCCGCAGGCCGGACTCCTTCAGGGTGGCGATGACCGCTTCGGGGTCGAGCTCTCCGGCGAGGAGGGCCCGCAGGCTGGCATAGCGCTCCGCCACCGTCGAGCCGGCGGGATACGGATCGTTCGGCCACGGTTCGCTGCGCGCCTGGGCGGGAGGCAGCTCGAGGTGGCCTCCGGAGGCGGCGCGGGCCATCTGCACGAGGTCGTCGGTCGCGGCGAGCCGGGTGGGTCGCTCGTTGACCGCCACGGCGGGGGCGGAGTCGCAGCGGCCGAGGCAGGACACCTCGACGAGCTCGACGTCGGGGTCGTCCCGGTACCGCTCGCGCAGCGCCTCGATGCCGGCCTCGCCGTCGTTGAGGAAGCAGGTGAGGTCGTGGCAGGCGTGGACGGAAACCTTGACCGGCGGCTCGGTCCGGTAGTGGGGATAGAAGGAGACGAGCCCTTCGATCTCGTAGCGGGGCCGGCGGGCGTCGCGGGCCAGTTCCTCGAGCTCCTCACGGGGGAGCCAGCCGCGGCGGGCCTGGATGGCGTTGAGCGCCGGGATCAGCGACGGCCCGGGGAACTTGCCGTTCCGTCCTTCGACGCCCGGCATTCGCCGGGAATAGGCCTCCGCCCAGGGGCTGGAGACGTCGGACACCTCGGTCACGCGTGCGCCCCCTCTGCCGCCACCGGGCCGGCGTAGGGGATCGCCAGCGATTCGACCTCGATGGCGCAGAACTTGAACTCGGGGATCTTGCCGAACGGGTCGATCTCGTCGATGGTGAGCAGGTTGGCCGCCGCCTCCCGGAAGTGGAAGGGGACGAAGCAGTTCCCGAGCTGCTCGCGGTGACTGATCCGGACGCGGATCTCGATGGCGCCCCTCCGCGACCGGACGCGCACCATCTCCCCGTGGGCCAGGCCGCGATCTGCGGCGTCCTTCGGGTGCATGTACACCTCCGCCTCCGGGGCGATGGTGTCGAGCGCGAAGGAGCGCCGGGTCATCGATCCGGTGTGCCAGTGCTCGAGGAGTCGTCCGGTGTTGAGCACCAGGGGATACTCGGCGTCGGGAAGCTCGCGCGGCGGGAGCCATTGGGCGGGCACCAGGTGCGCCAGCCCGTCATTGGTGTTGAACCGCTCGTCGAACATGACGATCGTGCCGTCCGAGTGCTCGGGGTCGTCGTTGGGGTAGAGCTTGCCCGAGAGGCCGAGGTTGTCCCACGACAGGTTCTCGTAGGAGGGCATCAGCGGGACCATCTCCTCGAACACCTCGCTCGCGCTCGAGTAGTTCCAGTCGAGGCCGATGCGCCGGGCGATGTCCTGCACGATCTCCCAGTCGACCCGGGCGTCTCCCGGGGTGTCCATGACCTTCCGCCCGAGCTGCACCCGCCGGTCGGTGTTCGTGTACGTGCCGTCCTTCTCGAGGTAGGAGCTCGCCGGCAGGATGACGTCCGCGAACTCCGCGGTCTCGGTCAGGAAGATGTCCTGCACCACCAGGAACTCCAGTGCGGCGAGGGCCTTGCGGATCAGGTTGATGTTCGGATCCGAGAGGAACGGGTTCTCGCCGAGCATGTACATGCCCCGCACGCCGTCGGGCTCGAGCGCCGAGTGCATGATCTCGGTGACCGTCAGGCCCCGGTTGGGGTTGAGCGGCACGCCCCAGGCCCGCTCGAAGCGTTCCTGCGTGGCGGCGAGGTCGACCCCCTGATAGTCCGGGTAGAACATCGGGATCAGGCCGGCGTCGGACGCCCCCTGCACGTTGTTCTGGCCCCGCAGCGGATGGAGGCCGGTGCCGGGACGGCCGACCTGGCCGGTGATGGAGCAGAGGGCGATCAGGCAGCGGGCGTTGTCGGTGCCGGTGGTGTGCTGCGAGATCCCCATCCCCCAGTAGACGACGGCCGAGCGCGCCTCACCCCAGGTCCTCGCCACCTCGCGGATCACGTCCGCGTCGACGCCGGTGATGGTGGCGGCCTTCTCCGGTGGGTAGTCGGCCACCGTGCGCTCCAACTCCTCGTAATTCGAGGTGCGGTTGGCGATGAACTCCCGGTCGACGAGGTCCAACCGGATGATCTCGTGCATGATCGAGTTGTAGAACGCCACGTCGGTGCCGGGCTTCAGTTGGACAAAGATGTCCGCGTGCTCGGCCACCGTCGACGCCCTCGGGTCGACGTAGATGATCTTCGTCCCTCGCCGGCGCGCCTGCTTGAAGAACGAGCTCGCCACCGGGTGGTTGGCCGTGGGGTTCGAGCCGGTGATGATCACCGCCTCGGCGTTGGCCACGTCGCCGTAGGTGGTCGAGACCGCTCCCGAGCCCACTCCTTCGAACAGGGCGGCGACCGAGGATGCGTGGCACAGCCGGGTGCAGTGGTCGACGTTGTTGGTCCCGAACCCGGTGCGGATCAGCTTCTGGAACAGGTAGGCCTCTTCGTTCGAGCACTTGGCCGAGCCGAACCCGGCGATGGCACCCGGCCCGCCCGCAGCGTGGATCTCGGTCAGCCTCCGGGCCACCAGGTCCAGCGCCTCGTCCCACGTGGCCTCCCGGAATGAGGGCAGGACCTCGTCGTAGTCGACCAGGCCGCCAGGCTTGCGGCCGCGATCCTTGCCCGGGCGCCCGTCGCGCCGGCCGCCCCGGCGACCCTGCTGCTCGCCGCGAACGTCGGCGGACAAGGGGCCCTTGGGATAGGCAGCGTCGATGCGGATCAGTGGGACGGTGAGCCGCTGGGGTGACGCCGAGTAGTCCCAGCCGTAGCGGCCCTTCACGCACAGCCGGCTCTGCGAGCCCGGCTGGTCGCGGCCTTCGGCGAAGGCTATGGCCCCCCGCTCCCGGTCCACGTAGTAGGTGAGCGCACAACCCACGCCGCAGTAGGGGCAGACGCTGTCGATCGCATCGAGCTCGGAGCGCGGACGGATCGGTATGTCGTGGATGGGCTTGTTCGTCAGGGCTCCGGTGGGGCAGGCCTGGACGCACTCGCCGCAGCTGACGCAGGTGCTGGAACCCATCGGATTGTTGAAGTCGAAGGCGATGCGGGTCGAGTAGCCCTTGCCGGACCGGCCGATCACGTCGTTGCCCTGGATGTCGTCGCAGGCCCGCACGCAGCGGTCGCAGAGGATGCAGGCGTCATGGTTGACGTTGATCACCGGGTTCGACGTGTCGATGCCCCGCGCCGGGCCGGAGGGGAGCTCGGTCGTCTCCTTGGACAGGTCGAAGCCCTTGGCCAGGCCGAGCAGGAGGTTGTCGCCCGTCGTGGTCTGCTTGGGGTCCTCGGCGGTCGGCGGCTGGTCGGATATCAGGAGCTCGGTGAGCGTCGACCGGGCGCGCTCGAGGTCCGGGCTGGTCGTCGTCACCTTCATGCCCTCTTCGCACGGGCGGACGCAGGAGGCGGCAAAGACCCGGGCGCCGGTGTCGACCACGCACATCCGGCAGACGCCGACCGGGTCGTAGCGCTCGTTGTGGCACAGCACCGGGATGTCGACCCCCGCCGATCGGGCGGCGTCATAGATGGTCGTCCCCTCGGGTGCGGTCACCGGCGTCCCGTCGATCTCCAGGGTGACGGTCCGAACGGCGGTGGTCGCTGTTGCCACGGTGTTCATCTCCTCTCAGCAGGCCAATTGAGCGTACTCAGGCATCCAGAAGCAGGTCCGCCAGGGCGGCGGGGTCGGGCCGGCCGTCGGGGTCGAGGCCCCGGACCTGGTAGTAGCGGTCCACCATCGAAGCCAGCCGCTCGGCGGAGAGCGTCGCCACCCGGCCCGAGCCGAGCGACACCGGATCCTCGAGCATGCGCGCCGGGAGGGTGTCGTCGGCGGCGGTCGCGCCCTCGCGGATGTTGAACACCCGTTTCGCCATCACGATCCGGCGGGCGGTGGCGGCAAGCTCGGCGGCGTCGACGTCCCACCCCGTTACCGGGGCGAGCAATGCCGCCCACTCTGCGAGCGGCTCCGTGAACACCCCGCGGAGGAACTTGCAGAGGATCATCGAGTCCATCACGGCCGCACGGTCCTCGGTGCCGATGGCGGCGGCCACATGGGCGTCGCCGCCGGCCAGCCGGTCCAGCTCGCCCGACAGGTCCGCCTCGTACGCGCCCGAGCGGTTGTGGTCGGCTCCCCGCGCGTTGACCGCCAGACCGAGCGCCATCGACTGCAGCGTGCGTGGCTCGTATCCCGGCATCTCGAGTCCTTTGACCTGAGCTGCGAAGTCGATCGAGCCCTGACCGACCACCCCGGCCGCATGGCGCGACCCCTGGGCGAGCAGGTCACCGAGGCCCGGCTCCCGGGATCCGATGGCATCGAGCGCCCGGAGCAGGGCGGCGCCGTCCCCGAAGCGCAGCCACGGCTCGTCGATCAGGCCCCGCTCCGCGCACTCCATGGCCCAGGCGATCGTGCCTCCGGCGGAGATGGTGTCGATGCCGAGCTCGTCGCAGCGGGCGCTGGCGGCCATCACCGCCTCGGGATCGGACACCCCGCAGAGAGGCCCGAGGGCGAACACGTTCTCGTACTCCATGCGCTGCTTGCCGCCGCCCTTGCGGGCGTAGATGTGCTCGCAGCCGATCGAGCAGGAGGCGCAGCTGCTGCGGGCGACCTCCCGCATCCCGGCCAGCTCCTCGGCGGCGAGCCTGGGGGCCTCGTCGAAGGTCGCGGCGGTGAAGTTGCGGGTGGGCAGCGTGGACACGGCGTTGAAGGCGAGGAGGTTGGCCAACGTGCCGAGTTCGCGGTACTTGCGGGTCGCCGGGCCAAAGCTCCGTTCGCGCAGGTCCCGGGCAGCGGCGAGGACGGCTGCGGGATCGTCAACGGCGCAGCGCTCCCCCGCCTTCACCAGGATCGCCTTCAGGTTCTTGGCGCCGAGCACCGCACCGAGGCCTCCCCGCCCGGCGTGGCGGCCGTCGTGGCTGATCGTGGCGTAGCGCACGCCGGCCTCGCCGGCGGGACCGATGGCCGCGGTGCGCCAGCCCCGGCCGTGTTGCTCCTTGAGCGCCCTCTCCGCCGCAGCTGCGGAAAGGCCCGCGAGCTGCGGTGCTGGTTCCATGCGCACGCCCTCTGCGTCGACCAGCAGCACCGACAGCTCGTCGGCGCGGCCGCGGACCACGATGGCGTCGTTGCCGGTGAGCTTGCCGGAGATCGCGAACTGGCTGGAGGCGAGGGCGTCGGTGAGCAGCCCGGTGAGCGGAGACTTCGCCACCACCGCAAACTTGGCGCTCGTCGTGAGGGGCGTGCCGACGAGCGGGGAGAACACGAAGGACAAAGGGGCCGCTTCGCCCAGGGGATCCACGCCGGACGGGGCCAGGCGGTGCATCAGCCAGGTCCCGAGGCCCACGCCCCCGAGGTAGGCCCGGAGGACCGCGTCGGGTAGCGGGAGGACCCGGGTCGCGACCTCGGCGCCGTCGACGTCGACGACGAGCGCCTGTCCGAAGTACCCACCCGGTGCCATGGCTCCCAGGCTACGGCGGGGGTGTGACATTCACCTACCGGAGTCGTCGCCGACCAGCAGGCGCACGTTCCGGCTCCGGATCCCGGAAGCTGGAACGTGCTGCCTGTGGCTATTCGGGACCAGCCTCACCCGCTTCGGCGAGCGAGGCGATCGACTGCTAGATGGTCACGCTCTGCTCCACCTGCGGTGCGGCGTTGAAGCCGGCGTTGCCCGCCTGGTTGGCGTCGAGCACGCAGGTCCCCACCGCATTGAAGGTCACCACACCCCCGGCGATCG
>WQVT01000149.1 GCA_009785715.1 Acidimicrobiaceae bacterium
CCCGACGGCGATCCACACTCCGAGGCGACGGTTGCGGCGCCAGAGCACCCAGATCCCGAGGGGGATGATCAAAAGGGCGGTGTCCTGCTTGCAGAGGAGCGCCGCTATGACGGCACCGAGAAGCAGCCGGGGACGCCACACCACCGCGGCGTAGATGGCGATGGCGATCGCCAGCGTGAGGAACGCCTCCGGATGGAACTGCTCCAGGTTCCCGTTCTGCAGGGCCGGGTTGAGCAGGTAGACACCGGCGAGGACCGTGGCGAGCACCGTGCTGCCGAGCAGCTTGCGGCCGAGGAGGTAAATCGGGATCGCTGCCGCGGCCAACAAGCAGGATTGGAGGACCAGGAGGAGCTGGGCATGCGGGTAGATCCAGTAGAGGGGGACGGCCAGCAACAGGATGAACGCCGTGTGGTCGCCGAAGAGGTTTCTGCCCATCACCGTGACGAACGGGGCGTGGAATCGACTGAGGAGCCAGATCCCCTGGTCGAAGAGCGCCATGTCGTACGGCGGGTCTCCGTACCCGTTATAGACGTTGATCGACAGCAGGCTGAAGCGCACGGCGTACGCGACGACCAGCAGCGCCACCGGCAGGTGCTGGAGCAGCGAAGGGGAGGTCACCGTCCGCGCCCGCTCCGCCACCCGCACCAGGGCCGGACCTTGCCGGCGCGTCCCAGTCAACGGGATCTGCAGAGCCACCTGATGAGGGTACTCGCGGAGTCCTCCGCCTATGGGTAGGGTGCCGCCCATGAGCGAGGCCTACGAAGAGTTCGGTCTGCTTGCGGACAACGCTCGCGAAGTGGGCCTGGCCTGGAACGGCCGACCCGCCGTCGTCCGGCGCGAGGCCCGGATGAGAGACGGGCGAACGTTGAGCGCCGTGGTGTGGGGGAGCGGGCCCCCGTCGGCCGTGCTGATCCACGGCCGGTCGCAGAACGCGCATACCTGGGACACCGTCGCGCTGGCGCTGCTTGCCGACGACCCCAACCGCGCCTTCGTCGCCGTCGACCTCCCCGGCCACGGTCATTCGCAATGGAAGGATGACCACGACTACCGGGCCGAGGCGAATGCGCCCGACGTGCTGGTCGCCGCCGACGCCCTCGCGCCGCAGGCCCGCCTCCTCGTCGGCATGTCGCTCGGAGGCCTCACGTCCCTGGCGCTGCTCGGCGACGCGCCGAAGCGCTTCGACCGGCTGATCCTGGTCGACATCACCCCGGGGGTGAATCCCGGAAAGGGCCGCGCCATCGCCGAGTTCACCTCCGGCCCGGAGCGCTTCGCCTCCTTCGACGAGATCCTCGAGCGCACGGTGCGCTACAACCCCGGCCGCAGCGAGGCCTCGCTGCGCCGGGGCGTTCTGCACAACGCCAGGGAGTTCCCGGACGGTTCGTGGTCGTGGCGCTGGGACCCGGGACGCCCGGCCGTCACCCCCGGCTCCCTCGCTCCCCTGTGGGACGTCCTCGGCGAGTTGACCCTCCCGCTCACCCTGGTGCGGGGGAGTGCCTCGCCCGTGGTGGACGACGACGACGTCGCCGAGCTGGTTCGCCGGCGCCCGGACGCCGAGGTGGTCGTCGTCGAAGGCGCCGGCCACAGCATCCAGGGGGACCGGCCGCTCGAGCTGGCGGAGCTCCTCAGTGCCAGGTGGCCCACTCCCTCCGCCCGGGAGCGCCCCTAGCTGTGTGCCGTTTCATCCGTTGTGTGCCAAAACGCGCGTATGCCGCGCGTTCTGGCACACAACTGGCTCAGAGCTGGAGGGTCAGCGCCGGCGCAGTGCCGCCCGCGACAGGGCCGGGGGCGTGTAGCCCATCTCCCCGGGCACGAGGTTGGTGCCCGGCGGGACCAGGGCGTCGATCGCGTCGAGGGTCTCCTCGGACAGCTTGACGTCGGGAACGCCCAGCTGGGTCTCGAGCTGCTCCATCGTGCGCGGCCCGATGATGGCGCTCGTGATCGCCGGGTGGTTGATCACGAACGACACCGCCAGCTCCACGAGCGTCAGACCCGCCTTGTCGGCCAGGTTCTGGAGCTGGTCCACGACCTCGATCTTGCGCTGGTTGGCCGGGAGGGTGACGTCATAGCGGGAGGAGAACTGCCCGGCCTTGGCCCGGTTCGAGGTGTTCTCCTTGCCCGTGCCGTAGCGGCCCGACAGCCAGCCACCCGCCAGCGGGCTCCACGGCAGGACCCCCATCCCGTACTCCTGGGCGACCGGAAGCACGTCCGCCTCGATGCCTCGAACGAGGATCGAGTACGGGGGCTGCTCGGTGAGGAAGCGGGAGAGCCCGTGCCGCTCCGCCGCCCACTGCGCCTGGACGATCTGGTAGGCGGGGAACGTGGAGGTGCCGAACGCCCGGATCTTTCCGGCGTGCTGCAGGTCCGTCAGGGCCCCGAGGGTCTCCTCGATCTCCACGTCGGGGTCCGGCCGGTGCATCTGGTAGAGGTCGATGTAGTCGACGCCCAGCCGGCGCAGGCTGTTCTCCACCTCGGTCATGATCCAGCGCCGCGAGTTGCCCTGCTGGTTGGGGTCGTCGCCCATGGCGCCGTGCACCTTGGTGGCGAGCACCACCTTGTCGCGGTCGACCGACGCCAGTGCCTTGCCGACGATGGTCTCCGACTCCCCGTGTGAGTAGACATCCGCCGTGTCGATGAAGTTGATCCCGGCATCGAGCGCCCGATGGACGATCTTCACGCAATCGTCGTGATCTGGATTTCCCCTCGGCCCGAACATCATCGCCCCAAGGCAGAGCGTGCTGACCTTGATACCTGTGTGTCCCAATGAGCGATATTCCATACCCTGAGCATAGGTAAGGAATACGTCTATCGACCAAGACGGCCCGTTGCCGCCGGGCGGCGGAGCTCAGTCGGCTTCGATCAGGCGGCGCGTGGCCTCGTTCTGTTCGGCCCACAGCGCCCGCCGGCGCTTCCAAAACGGGGTCTTCCACACCTTGAAGCCCGGCCGCCGGCCCGGCTTGGCCTCCTGGTGCGCTCTCGGCGAGGTGTGGCGCCCCACGTCGTGCCGGTCCTTCGGACAGGCGGCGTCGACATCCTCGAGGGCCTCGTCGTCCCACACTGCGGTATGGAGGTGGACCCGGGCCCCGTGTCGGGCTTGGCGCACCGTCCGCCTGCGGTGGTCAGCGTGGAACTCCAAAAGGTCATCATCAGCGATTCTGCTCATGACCACCTCCAGTTGAAGTGGGTGTTCCACTCCCATCGTGGCACGCCCTCGGCGCCGCTGACTAGCCCTTTCCCAAGATTTCAGGTTCGGCGCTCACGGCGCCGCCGTCGCCCTCGGCGGGGCCGGCCGTGGGAACGGGGGCGGGCAGGAAGATTGCGCCGCGGTAGTAGGACAGCTCCTCGACGCTCTCCCGGATGTCGTCGAGCGCCCGGTGGGACCCGTGCTTGCGGGGTGCCGCCGACACGGCCGCCGGGTACCACCGCCGGGCCAGCTCCTTGACCGTCGACACGTCGACCGAGCGGTAGTGCAGCCGGGCCTCGATCTCGGGCAGCCACGCCGCCAGGAACCGCCGGTCGGTGCCGATCGAGTTGCCGCACAGGGGGGTCCTGGCGAGCTCGGCGTCGCCGATGTGCTCGTGGAGGAACGCCAGGGTGGCGGCGCCCGCCTCCTCGAGCGTGACCGTCGACGCCTTGATCGCCTCCAGGAGGCCGCTGCGCGTGTGCATCGCCCGCACCACGTCGTCCATCTCCGCCAGCCGCTCTTCGGCAGCCTGGATCACCAGATCGGGCCCTTCGGCGACGATCTGAAGCTCGTCGTCGGTGATCAGCGTGGCGATCTCGACGATGACGTGGCGGGTCGGGTCCAGGCCGGTCATCTCGAGGTCCATCCACACGAGCATCCGCGTCAATGTAGTCAGGCGCTCTCCCTGCCCGCTCCGATGCCCCCAGACTGCCCGGCGGTACCCTGCGGAGGTGCTCGAGATTCCGGTCGTGGCGCTCGACCCCGACCTCCCGCTCCCCACCTACGCCCGCCCCGACGACGCCGGGCTGGACCTGATGGCCCGCATCGACGTGACGGTTCCGGCGGGTGGAGGCCGGGCGCTCGTGCCGACCGGCATCGCCGTCGCCATCCCCTCCGGGTACGCCGGGTTTCTCCAGCCGCGCAGCGGCCTCGCACTACGCCACGGCATCACGCTCGCGAACACCCCGGGGCTCGTCGACGCCGGCTACCGCGACGAGCTCAAGGTCGTGCTCCTGAACACCGACCCCACCGAGGACTTCGAGCTGCGGCGGGGCGAGCGCATCGCCCAACTGGTCGTGCAACGGGTCGAGCACGTGACCTGGCGCCCCGTCGACTCACTCGAGGCGTCGGTCCGTGGCAACGGTGCCTTCGGGCACACGGGACGCTGAGATGCCGGAGCTCCCCGAAGTCGAGGCCCTGAGCCGCTTCCTCGCCGACAAGGCCGGCGGACACACCATCGTGCGCATGGAACCCGCCGCCCTGTCAGCACTGAAGACCTTCGATCCCTCCCCCAAGGCGCTCGTCGGCACCCGGATCCTGGGGGTGGAGCGGCGGGGCAAGTACGTGTGCTTCCGCGCCGGCGACCACTGGATGGTGATCCACTTCTCGTTGGGCGGGTGGATCCAGTGGCGCGAGTCCCTGACCGAGGCGAAGGCGAAGATGGGCAAAGGACCGCTTGCGCTGCGGGTGGGCCTCTCCGGGGGCTCGGGCTTCGATGTCACCGAGCAGGGGACCGAGAAGCGGCTCGCCATCTGGATCGTTGATGACCCGAAGGCGGTTGAGGGCGTGGCAAACCTCGGCCCGGACCCGCTCGACCCCGCCTTCGACGCGGCCAAGCTCGCCGAGATCCTCTCGGGGAGGACCGGCAACATCAAGACGGTCCTGACGGACCAGTCCGCGATTGCAGGGGTGGGCAACGCCTACTCCGACGAAGCCCTCCACGCCGCCCGTCTCTCCCCGTTCCGCTCGGCCGCCAAGCTCAGCCCCGAGGAGGTCGCCGCCCTCCACGGCGCCCTGACCGGCATCCTCGCCGACGCCGTCGACCGCTCGCTCGGGCTCCCCGCGAAGGGCCTGAAAGGTGAGAAGAAGAGCGGCATGGCCGTCCACGGCCGCACCGGTGAGGCATGCCCCGTCTGCGGCGACACGGTGCGCGAGGTGGCCTTCTCGAGCCGGTCCCTGCAGTACTGCCCGACCTGCCAGACCGGCGGCAAGCCGCTGGCCGATCGGCGCCTGTCCCGACTGCTGAAATGACCCAGCCGGGCGCCGGTCGCGGCCGGGCCGCGACCACCTACCGCGGCGTCCGCTGGGAGCGCAACACCGCCGGCCGCCTCCGCTGGCACAACGACGATGCCGACCGCTGGGTGCTCTGGAGGCCGGGCCAGGACGCGCCGCCCCTGCCTCCGCAGTGGGCCAAAGATGTGGATCCGATCGGGACACCACTGCGCGATCGCCGGGCCCGGAAGGGGTGGCGCAGCCCCTACCGGCTGGCGCCCGTCGTCCTCGTCGTTGCCGTCATCATCATCGCCATCGTGCAGGCGAGCCGGGGCGGCACCCCCGGCCCGAGCCCGGCGGCCGTCGAAAAGGCCGCCGCCGAGAAGCTGCTCGACAAGTGCCTGGTCGCAGAGGGAACGGCAGGCGGCCAGCCCCGCATCGGAGCCGAGCCGGTGTCGTGCACCTCCCCGCAGGCGTCCGTGAAGGTGGTGAAGGTGCTGCCCGGCACCCCCGGATCCCCGTCCTGCCCGACCGGCACCTCCACCGTCCGGCTGGACTACCCCGGCGTCGCCCACCCCCACCAGCTCTGCGTCGAACACCTGGGGGCATGACCGTTCGGAGGCACTTTGCTAAAGTGGCCTCCCACTGCGGACGTGGCTCAGTTGGTAGAGCACAACCTTGCCAAGGTTGGGGTCGCGGGTTCGAATCCCGTCGTCCGCTCCAGTAAAACCCCAGGTCAGAGGCCCTGCGACGTACACTCGGAGTCGTGGAAGCGGCCGACGGTCTACTAAAGCGGTCTACTAACGGCGTCGCCGGGTCTGCCTCGAAGCCCTCGCATCCGGCGCCGAACCGGCGGAAACGGGGCTCCGGAGGAGTCCAACCGCTGCGCGACGGGGTGTGGCGCGTCGACCTCGAAGCGGGCCGCGATCCGGTCACGGGACGGCGCCGGCGGGTCGCCCGGGTCATCCACGGGACCCGCGAAGAAGCCGAGATCGCCCTGGCTCGCCTCCGGGTCGCCGACCACGAGAAGCGCCTGCCGAGTGGGGGCACCAGAGCCCGTTCCGTCCGGGCGGCCTTCCAGCTCTACCTCCAGGCGGTCGACGTCGGGCTGATCGAACTGGCGCCCGCCACGGTGGTCAC
>WQVT01000150.1 GCA_009785715.1 Acidimicrobiaceae bacterium
CGACGCCGGCGGGCAGGCGACGTGCACCATTACGTACGGCAACCCGGGCACGCACAACATCCTGGCCGTCTACTCGGGATTTTCCGGAACGACACCTCCCTTGCCTTCGACGACCAGTGGCGTCGTGACCCAGACCGTCGGACCCCCCGCGGCGCTGCCGGAAGGCCGCCCGTGGATGCTGGCGGTCGGGGGTGGCGGAATACTGGCGGTGGCCGTCGGCGTCTTGCGCGGGACGACGCGCAAGTCCGCCGCTCGTACCACCGTCGGGTAGGGTCGGGGCGATCTGACGGCAGCGCGCTATTCGGGCCCGGAGTCCCAGCCGGGTGCCACGGGGTCGAGACCGATCGCGGCTTCGAGCGCCGCGGCGGCCTGGATGACGGCGAGGTCGGCGTGCTGGGGTCCGATCAGCTGGATCCCGACCGGGAGCCCGGCGGGATCGATGCCGGCGCAGACGGTGGCGGCCGGCGAGCGGGTCATGTTGAACGGGTACGTGAAGCGCACCCAGTCGGGGACCCTCTCGCCGTTGATCTCACCGGGTTGGCCGGAGCGGGGCGGTGGGCCGGCGCAGGTCGGGGTGAGGAGCAGGTCGGCGGTCTCGAACAGCTCGACGAGGCGGAGGTTGAGCCGGTGGCAGGCGTCGAGCGCCTTGACGAAGTCGCCGGCAGACAGGGCCCCACCCGCCTCGACGGAACTGCGCAGCCCCGGCGTCAGCCGCTCGGCGTCGGGCGTCCCGAGCACGTGGCCCAGGCTCCGGTAGTTGCAGGCCTGGGTCGTCGTAATCCATTCCCGGAACGGGTCAGCGTCGAAGACCGTGTCGACCACCGTGACCTCGGCGCCGAGTCCTTCCAGCAGCCCGACGGCCCGCTCACAGGCCTCGAGCACCGCCCGGTCCACCTCGGCGTACCCGAGCGTCGGCGACCACGCCACCCGGAGCGGCACACCCGGCTCGTCGGGCACCGCCCACGAGCCCTCGGACCGGGGCAGCGAGCGGAGGTCGGTCGGCTCCGGTCCCACGGCCACGTCGAGCGCCTCAGCCACGTCTGCCATCGTCCGGGCGAGCACCCCCTTGCTCGACAGGTCCAGCCAGCCCGGCGCCGCCTTGCCCCCGTCGGGGATGCGGCCGAGCGACGGCTTCATGCCGGACAGGCCGCAGCAGGATGAGGGGATGCGAATCGACCCGCCACCGTCGGAACCGGTGGCGAGCATCACCATCCCGGCGGCGACCGCCGCCGCGCTCCCTCCCGAGGAGCCGCCCGGGCTGTGGTCGAGCGACCAGGGGTTATAGGTCGGGCCGAAGAGGAGGTTGCTCGTGTCCGGACTGGAGCCGAGCTCGGGTGTATTCGTCTTCCCTATGACCACCGCGCCGGCGGCCTCGAGGCGGGTCACGAGCACCGAGCTCGTGGCCGCGGGCTCGTCGTCCTCGTGCAGCCGCGACCCCCGGGTCGTCACGTAGCCGGCGGCGTCCTCCAGGTCCTTGACGCCGAGCGGCAGGCCGGCGAGCGGCCCGGGGTCCTCGCCCCGGGCCACCGCGTCGTCGATCGCGCGGGCGCGCTCCATCGCCCGGTCACCGTCATAGGCAACGAACGCATGGAGCTTCGGATTCAGAGACTCGATGCGGTCGAGCGCGTGCGCCACGAGCTCCCGGGCCGACCGCTCCCCCCGCCTCACGGATCCCGCCAGCCCACGAACCGTCTCACGTCGAAAATCCACGACCGTCCCCGTCGACGTCCGGACCGACCGATCAGGTCCAGCAACGGCGATCCGACCGATCAGGTCCACTTCGGTGAAGTCATGGCCCCGCCACAAGGCTTGCGACGTGGCCTCGATGCCGTCGGTCTCGGCGGTGGTGGCGTCGAAGACCTGGGCGTTCTGGTCAGCCGCCCGGAACGGGGACCAGCCGGGGTCGCCGGTCTTGGCGAAGGAGGTCCAGGCGGTCCGGATCCGGCGGGAGACCTCCAGGACCTCGGCGGTCGGCCCGTCCGGACCGAGCGCGCGGGAGTCGCCGAAGTTGCCGAAGGTGAGCGGGACGTCGAAGCCGTGGCAGGCGCCGTAGGCCCCGTTCTCGGCGGGCGCGGGGAGGCACACCTCGTAGACGAAGCTGCGCCCGCCGGCCGCTGCGTGGTGCTGGGCGAGGCGGAGTGTGGCCATGCGGAACAGCCAGTCCGAGAAGACGACCTCGATCAGCTCACCGGGAGACTTGGCGGGGTACGCCTTGCGGTAGGCGGCGGCCGGGTCGCCCGCCGGACCGAGGAGCCCGAGCATGAAATCGGCCTCGTGGTCGTCGGCGTTCGCCAGCGTGCCGTCGAGGACGTGGAAGATCCGGTACTCGTCGTGCATCCAGCCGCTGATGAGCTCGACGTCCGAAGCGGTGCCGGACTCGAGCGCAGCCCAGGGAGAGGTGGGTAGCACCTCCCCGTCGACGATCGGCGACAGGGGCGTGACCGTCCTGGCGACCTTTCCCCAACTGTTGACGAGACCGGGCATCTTGGCGGTGAGGGCGTTCGTCGCGTCGGAGAGCTGCGCCGGGGTGCGGGTCGAGAAGTCCGCTGCGGTGGGCGAGAGCCCGAGCTCGGCGCCGATCCGTGTGGCGACGTCGCGACCCAGCGCCGGCGTGAAGTACGTGCCCGGCACGCTCTGCATGATCGCCCGTCGGAACAGGCCCTCGGTGGACGGCATCGCCAGGAGCGCGGCGATCGAGCCCGCACCGGCGGACTCGCCGAAGACGGTCACCTTCGACGGGTCCCCGCCGAAGGCGGCGATGTTCTCCTGCACCCAGGTGAGGGCGGCCACCTGGTCGAGCAGCCCGCGGTTGTCGGGTGCGCCGACGAGCGACACGAACCCGTCGACCCCGACCCGGTGGTTGAAGGTCACCACCACGACACCCTCGCCGGCCAGGTTCGCACCGTCGTAGACGGGTTGGTCTGCGCTGCCGACGAGGTAGGCGCCGCCATAGATCCAGACCATGACCGGTAGCCGGCCGGCGGGGTCGGGCGACCACACGTTGATCGTCAGGCAGTCCGGCGCGGGGTCCGGCGACGCCGCGGCGGGCGGCGCGCCGGGGGCGGGGCGCATGGTCTGGGGCGGCGGAGGCCCGAAGCTCGTGGCCTCCCGCACGCCCCCCCACGGCTCCGGACGCTGCGGGACCCGGAACCGCCGGGGCCCGAAGGGGGGTTGGGCAAAGGGAATCCCCCGGAACACGCCCGTATCGTGCTCGTAGGAGCCCCGCACGCTCCCGGCGGTCGTTCGGACCTGCGGTGCCTCGGTTGCCATGGGCGTTGTATACCATCGCCGGCACCGCTCGTGCCGACCTCTCGCAAAAGGACCTGCCGCGCATGAACCGATTGGAAGGCCGCCGGGCCCTGGTCACGGGTGCCGCCCGTGGCATCGGCCGGGGGATCGTCGAGCGGTTCGCCGCCGAGGGCGCCCGTATCGTGGGCGCCGATATCGACGGGACCGCGCTCGATGCCACCGTCACCGAGGTCGCCGCGGAGGCGGGCGTCGAGGTGCACGCGGTGGTGGCCGACATGGGCGACCCGGCTGACGTCGCGTCGCTCGCCGCCCGTGCCGGAGAGCTCCTCGGTGGCCTGGACATCGTCGTGAACAACGCCGGCATCCAGCGTGAGGCCCCCACGGACACCATGACCCTCGAACAGTGGCAGGCCGTCGTCGACGTCGACCTGCGGGCGTATTTCCTCCTCGTCCAGGCGACCCTGCCGCTCCTCGATGCGTCGCCGCATGCGAGGGTCGTCAACATCTCGAGCCGCGCCCACCTCGGCCTGGCCGGTCAGGTCAACTACTCGGCGGCCAAAGCGGGGGTCCTCGGGCTGACCAGAGCGCTGAGCCTGGAGCTCGGGTCGAGGGGGATCACCGTCAACGCCGTCGCTCCGGGGATGATCGACACCGACCTCGTGCGCAACAACCCGAGGGCCGGGGAGATGATCGCCGCTGCGGTGGCCTCCACCCCGGTCGGCCACGTCGGGACCCCCGCGGACATCGCGGCCGCGGTGGCATTCCTCGCCTCGGATGACGCCGCCTTCGTGAGCGGCGAGGTCCTGCACGTCACCGGCGGCCGGTACTGAGCGGCGGCGCGAGGGCCAGGGGTAGAGTCGGGTCAGCTGATAGCAGCGTTAGGGGAGGTATCGGCATGGCACCTGAGCTCGAGGCAATCCTCGATCCGCGGGGGGCGGCTCCCGATGAGGGGGCGGCGAGGCTGGCGCCCCGGAAGGATTCGCTCGAAGGCCGCAGGGTCGGGCTGCTCAACAACGCCAAGCCCAACGCGGCCGTCATCCTCGAACGACTCGCCACGCTCCTGCAGGAACGCTACGGGGTGGCGGACGTCATGATGCTGTCCAAGCCGTCCTTCGCCGTGCCGGCGGACGACGTGATGATGGACAAGCTGGCCGAGCAGTGCGACGCCGTGATCGCCGGCGTGGGCGACTGCGGCTCGTGCAGCGCAGCCACGACCGCAGACGGCGTGCTCCTCGAGCAGCGGGGCGTGCCGGCGGCCGCGATCGTGACGGACATCTTCCGCGCCTCCTCGGCGGCGATGGCTCAGCTGAAGGGGTTCCCCGGCTACAAGTTCGTGGCCGTGCCCCATCCCATCGCCAGCCTCGAGGGCGACGAGATCGACCACCTCGCCGAGGCCGCACTCCCCGAGGTGCTCGCCATCCTCGGGGTCCCCGCGTGAGCACCGAGGGGCTGCGCATCGACCACCGGGGCGTCCGGCAGGCGATCGAGTACTACTTCGACAACGACCTCACCGACGGACTGCCCGTGGTGCCGGCGACGGACACGGCGGTGGCGGAGTTCCTGGAGCAGGTCGACCGCGACCCGGACGAGATCGTCGCCACGATCCCCCACCTCGACCGTCACTGCAACGTCCGCCTGGCGGCGGTCAACGCGGTCATGGCCGGGTGCCGGGCCGAGTACTTCCCGGTGGTGCTCGCCGCGCTCGACGCCATGCACCGCGACACCAAGGCCCGCGGCTCCACGCGCTTCGCCAGCGGACTGTGGCAGAGCACGACGGGCTCGTCGCCGCTCATGATCATCAACGGGCCGGCGCGGACGGCGCTCGGTTTCAACGCAAAGGGCAATGTGTTCGGCCCCGGATTCCGGGCCAACGCGACCGTCGGGCGCGCCATCCGGCTCATCGCCCTCAACGCGTTCGGCCTGCAGCCCCACGTCCTCGACCAGGCGACCCAGGCACATCCCGGCAAATACACCTGCTGCATCGCAGAGAACGAGGAGGAGAGCCCCTGGGGGCCCCTCTCGGAGGACGCCGGCTACCCCGCCGGGTCGAGCACCCTGGCCTTCATGATGGCGCGATCGACCCTCCACATCGAGGCCCGTTCGGCCACCCGACCCGAACACCTGCTGAGCGACCTCGCCAACTCCATCGCCCGCACCGGCGGGTTGTACAGCGAGACCGCGGCCTGCTGCGTCGTCCTCGGCCCGGAGCACGCGGCGTTGTGCCACGCCGGCGGGTTCACCAAGGCGGACGTCAAGGCGTTCCTGGCCGAGCACGCCGTCTGTACCCGGGCCGCCCTGGAGCAGGCCGGCAAGACGGGACTGTCACGCGACATGCACTGGCTCGTGCCCGCCGACCACCCCGATGCCGTGCCCGGGGAGGAGCCGTCCTTCGACTCCGACGGCCTGCACCACGTCCTTCCCTCACCGGACGAGGTCGTGGTCGTCGTCGCCGGTGCCTCCAACGCCGGGGTCTCGACGGTCATCGACCTGATGGGCTCCACCAGCGCCCGCGCCGCCCAGGGGGGCGGGCGGGTTCCCGCCATGGCCGAGATCCGGCTGGGAGCCGTTCCGGGCTAGGACACCTCGCTCGGATAGGTGATGTCGATGACCTCACCGGGCACGCCCAGCATCTGGCCCATGATCGCCGACAACACCTCGGGCGGCACCAGGCAGTCCGCGCAGGCATCCTCTCGCGCCACCGAGATCAGGGCCTTCACCCGCCCCTCCGCCTCCTCCGATACGTCGAGCCGGTAGCCGTCGGCCTCGAACTGCGCCCGAAGATCACCCAGTGCTGCGCTGTCCAACGTCATGTTCCTGAGGCTACTGCCGCCTCGCCATTGCGTCCCGAGCGGCGACTTCGGATCGAGCAGGGCCCCGCTCGAGCAGCGCCGCAGGGAGCCCGAACACCTCCTCGACGAGTCGCGGCAGCTCGCGCTCGGTGACGGGCCGATCGCCTCCCCCGTCCGGGGTGCGGGTCATCAACATCAGGTTCCCGCTGAAGTTCGACAGCGCCGTGCGGGTGCCGTCCGCGCCGGTGCGGGCCAG
>WQVT01000151.1 GCA_009785715.1 Acidimicrobiaceae bacterium
GCGCCACATGCACCGTTCAAGGGACGGGGCCGACCCCGAGGGGTCCATCCGCACCATCGATCGCACCGTCGACCTCGTCTCGGGGTGGACCGACCTCAACGAGTTCAAGCACACGTCGATCCCGCGCTGAGGGCCCTTGAGGACCTCCGGCTCGCCCGGGGCGGGGATCCGGAACCGGGCCGGCTGCCCGGCTACGCAACGGGACAGCCGTCGCGCCGCGAAACCTGTGCCGCCCCTTTTCTCTCTCTCTCTTCACATGGTGGCGGAAACTGCCCGCGATAGGTGGAACCCCCGAGCGGCCTTCTCGTTGCGAAGCCGAGAAGCCGCCGGGGGTCCACCTGCCGCCACCGGGGCGGCCAAAAGAATGCAGTTTTCAGAACGGTGTAAAGGTCAGCCCTTCCAGACCGACTGCCAGTAGATGAACGGCTGATTGGTTGAGATACCGGGGCCGTGCACGTTCTTCTGGGAGATGTTGTAGTAGGGCTGGCCGTAGATATAGAGCAAATAGGCCTTCTGGGCGATGTAGGCGTAGGCGTTCTTCAACGCCGCCGCCGTCGTCTCCGGGTTGATGCTGCTCGTCGCCGCGGTCAGCAGCTGGTCCATGTGCGGGTCGTGCACGGTCGTGAACGGCCCGTTGGAGGCCACCCGCCAGAAGAGGCTCCCACCGTTATTGAGGAACGGGGTCAGCCCACCAACGCCCTGGACGATGGCGCCGAAGTCGTTGGCCTTGAAGGCGTTCAGGATGGCCTGCAGCGTGCTCAGCGGGTCGAGCTTGACGTTGATGCCAGCCTGCTTCCACTCGGAGACGAGCGCCTCGGAGACCTGCAGCTGCGAACCGCCGGAGGCGGTGTCCAGGGTGAAGTTGAGGCCACCGATCTGCTTCACGAGCGCCTTGGCCTTCGCTAGGTCGTACCCCGGGTAGCCGGGGACCTTCGGCTCGTAGACGGCGCTACCGGGGACCGAGGGGGACTGGGTGATGAGGCCCACGCCCGAGGTCAGCGACTTCTGGATCGGCGGGATGTCCGTGGCGTAGAGGAGCGCCTTGCGGGCGTTGAGGTTGTTGAACGGCGCCTTGGAGGTGTTCAGCTGGATGTCGAGCACCGAGGTCCCGGCGAGCTGCTGCGCCCGCAGCGTCTTCTGCACCGTCTGCAGCAGGTTGTAGGTGATGAAGTACTGCTCGACGTCCTGGGCCTTGGTCTGCAGGGCATCGACCGCGCTGTTGTCGTTCCCGACGGCGGAGAAGGTGATGCCGTCGAGGTACGGCAGGCCCTTCTGGAAGTAGTGCGGGTTCCTCACCAGCACCAGCTTCGAGTTGAGCGAGTCGCTCTGCACCATGAACGGCCCGGCGCCGACCGGCTTCAGGGCGAAGGCCTTGGCGCCCATCTTCTTCTCCGCGGTGGGCGACCACATCCAGTCGAGTGCGTTCTGCGGCAGCAGGTCGAGGATCGGCGAGAACGGCTTCGTGAGGTGCATCACGACGGTGGTGGGATTCGGCGTCGAGATCGACTTCAACGGGAAGCTGCTCGCGCAGGCGCACGCGTTGCCCTTCAGGTCCGCCTCCCAGTTGACCTTCACCGCCGCCGAGTTGAGGGGCGTGCCGTCGGTGAACTTCAGGCCCGGGTGAAGGGTGACGGTGACGGTCTTGGCGTCCGGCGAGAAGTGGTAGCCCGTCGCCAGGTCCGGGATCAGCTTGGCGCCGTCGCCCATCTCGAACAGGTCGCCATAGATGGCGTCCATATACGGGAAGTCGGCCGCGTCAGAGGTGTCGGTGGGCGGGTAGAGCCCCGCCGGCCAAGCGCCCAGGAACGTGGACGTCTCCATCACGTTCAGCGTGCCGCCGTGCGTGGGGCCGGCCGAAGCCGCCGAAGCCGCAGCAGGCGCGATCGTGCTCGAAAGCAACCCGAGCAAACCCAACAATGGAACCAGTACCGAGAGCCGCGCGATTGCAGCTCTGCGTGTACGTTTTCTTAACCCGAGCGCCATGCGCCCCCCTTTTTTCCTGATTGCATCCCCCCGGGATGCACTCGAAGTTCACCTATTTAACATCGAGGTGGGGGCGCGGGCAAGGCAGCCGCTGTTATCGCCTATACGACATATGTCGTAAGGCTGCTTTTATACGTCGTTTGACGTATTGACGCTAACACTCCCGGACGTGACGCCCTCGGACACGGCGGCATTCTCCGAGCCCACCGGGAAGTGGCAGGCCACGGAGTGCTCCGTACCGACGGACTGCAGGACCGGCACCTCGAGGGCGCACTTCTCCTGGGCCCTCGGGCAACGAGTGCGGAACCGGCACCCACTCGGAGGGTTGACCGGTGAGGGAGGCTCGCCGCTGATCTGATCGTCGATCTTCACCCGGGGACGCGAGGGATCCGGATCCGGGATCGAGTTGAGCAGCGCCACCGTGTAGGGATGACGAGGGTTGCGATAGATGTCCTCGGCGGGCCCGATCTCGCACAGCTTGCCCAGGTACATGACCGCCACACGGTCGCTGACCTGCTTCACCATCGCCAGGTCGTGGGCGATGAAGAGGTACGCCAGGTCAAGCTCGGTGCGGAGGCGCTCGAAGAGGTTCAGGACCTGAGCCTGGATCAGCACGTCGAGGGACGACACCGCCTCGTCGCAGATGATCAGCGACGGCGACAGCGCGAGGGCGCGGGCGATGGCGACACGCTGGCACTGCCCACCCGACAGCTGACGGGGACGACGGCTGCCGTAGACGTTCGGGTCCAGACCGACCAGGTCGAGCACCTCGGCCACCCGCTTGCGACGCTCCTCCCGCGTCCCGACCTTGAAGGCCCGCAGGGGTTCACCGACGATCCTCGAGACGTTCCACTTGGAATCCACCGAGGAGTAGGGGTCCTGGAAGACCATCTGGATGTCCCGCATGTGCTCACGCATCCGCTTCTGCTTCAGGCGGGCGATGTTGGTCCCCTTCAGGAACACGTCACCCGACTTCGGCGGCGGGACGCCGAGGACGGCGCGGGCGAGGGTCGACTTGCCCGATCCGCTCTCCCCCACGATGCCGAGGGTCTCCCCGGCGCGGACCTGGAGCGACACATTGGACACCGCGTGCACCACGCCGCGTGCGCCGTTCGCGGCACGGGCCGGGAACTCCTGGACCATGTCACGGATATCCAGCAATACGTCGGTCACGTGCCTACCTCGTCAAGTGCAGCATGGTCATGGAGTGGGTACCAACAGGCCACCTCGTGTCCCGGCTCTTCCTCCGCCAGCGGGGGCGCTTGCTCCCGACAGCGATCGGTCGCCGTCATGCATCGAGGCATGAAGCTGCAGCCGGTGGGCCTGGAGGTCAGGTTCGGCGCTCCTCCCGTGATCGAAGGCAGGGAGTCGTGCGCGGATCGGTCGAGGCGGGGAACCGCGTCGAGCAGGACCCGGGTGTAAGGCATCAAGACGTTGGAGAAGAGCTCCTTGGTTCCCGCCCGCTCGACGATCTTGCCGCCGTACATCACGGCCACTTCGTCGGTGTATTGGGCGGCGAGCCCCAGGTTGTGGCTGATCAGGATCAACGCCATGTGGAACTGCGACTGGAGGTCGATCAGCAGATCCATGATCTTGGCCTGCGTCGTGACGTCGAGGGCCGTGGTCGCCTCGTCGGCGATCAGGATCTTGGGCTGGCAGGCCAGGGCGATGGCGATCATCACCCGCTGGCGCATACCGCCGGACAGCTGGTGCGGATAGTCGTTGAAGCGTTGGGCGGGAAGCGGAAGCCGCACCAGGCCCAACAACTCGACTGCCCGCTCACGGGCCGCCTTCTTGTCGAGCGGAAGGTGGAGCCGGATCGCCTCCACGATCTGCTTCCCGACCTTCATCGTCGGGTTGAGCGATCGACCCGGATCCTGGAACACGGTCGCCAGGTCGAGGCCCCGGTGCTGGAGCATCTCCTTCTCCGAGAGCCCGACCAGCTCCTTGCCGTTCAGCTTGACCGAGCCGTGGACCACGGCGGTGTTGGGCAGCAGGCCCATCATCGCCCGGGACGTCACGGTCTTGCCGGAGCCCGACTCGCCGATGATGGCCAGCGTCTTGCCCTGGTCGAGGTCGAAGCTGACCCCGTTCACGGCGTACACCGAGTTCGCGCCCTGGCGGAAGCGGACCTCCAGGTCCTTGACTTCGAGAAGCTTGTCGGTCACAGCGAGCTCCAGCGCGCCCGGAGCCCGTCACCCAGGAGGTTGAGCGAGGCGGCCGTGACGAACAGGCAGATACTGGGCACCAGCACCAGGTTCGGGTTCGTCGCCAGGTACTGCTGGCCCTGCGAGATCATGTCGCCCCAGCTCGGTGCAGGCGGGCGGACACCGAGGCCGAGGAAGCTGAGCGCCGCCTCGATCAGGATCACGACCGAGATGCCGAGGCAGCTAAAGGTCAGCAGCTGTGGGGCCACGTTCGGGACGATATGCCCGACGATCGTCTTCATGGACTTGTTGCCGGACAGCCGGGCGGCCAGCACGAAGTCCAGTTCCCGCAGCCGTAGCGCCTGAGCCCGGGCCAGCCGGGCGAAGGCCGGCACGCTGAAGAAGGCCAGGGCGTAGATGACGTGCAGCTCGCCGGGCCCGAGGGCCTCGGCCACCGCCAGGGTGAGGACGAGGGAGGGGAAGGCGATCAGCACGTCGAGGATCCGCATGATGACGGTCTCGAGGAGCCCGCCCGAGTAGGCGGCGATGATGCCGACCAGGCCACCCACCCCCATCCCGATGGCGGTCGTTCCGAGCCCGACCTCGATCGACACGCGGCCGCCGTACATCAGGCGGGACAGGATGTCGTTGCCGACCGGGTCCGTCCCGAACAGGTGACCGGGGGAGCCCATGCCGAGGTTCGCGTCGATGATGCTCCCGTTGATCGGGGACGGCACGCTGAAGACGTACGGCCCCAGGTAGCACAGGAAGACGATCAGGATCAGCATCCCCGCCGGGCCCCAGACCTCGAGCGAGCGGCCGAAACTGGCCCACCGACTCGTTGCCGGCTCCGGCGGTGGGGCCGTGAGGATGACGGCAGATTCAGCGCCTAAGTCACGAGGTTGTACGGCCATTACTTTCGGATCCTTGGGTCGAGGAGACTGTAGGCCAGGTCAGTGAGCAGGTTGCACACCACCACACAGGTGGCGAACACGAGGACCGCACCTTCGACCACCACGACGTCACGGTCGTTGATGGCCTGAATGAGCGACTGTCCGATGCCGGGGATGGCGAAGATCGACTCGATGATCACGGTCGCCCCGATGAGGGTCCCGAGGTTCAAGCCGACGAGCGTGATCAGGCCGAACGTCGCATTGCGCATGACGTGGCGCAACATCACCCGCCACGGCGACGCACCCTTTGCCCGGGCCGTGAGCACGTAGTCCTCGCCGAGGAGCTGGTCACGGATATCGGCGCGTAACAGCCGTGTGTAGGCGCCCCCCAGGGGAAGGGCGATGGAGAGGGAGGGCAAGATAAGCGTCTTTATGTTGGGCCACAATCCCGCGCCGATATTGTTGAATCCGATGGCCGGGAGCCAGCCGAGTTTCACGGCGAAGATCAGGATCAGCACCAGGGCGACGACGAATCCCGGAACCGACAGCCCGATCATGGTGGAAAGAAGGCTCAGTCGGTCGATGATTCCTCCGGGCTTCTTCGCCGCCAGGATCGCGACCGGTATCGCGTAGACAAGCGAAATCACGAAGGCGAATCCGACCAGTTCGAACGTGACGGGCAGGCGCTGGGCCAGGATGCTCCAGACGCTCTGGCTACTCACGAGCGAACTGCCGAGGTTGCCCGTCACGACGCCACCGAGCCAGTGGATGTACCGGGTGAAGAACGGCTCGTTCAGGTGCAACTTGATCGACAGGGCATGAATCTCTTCTGGCGTCGCATTCGCGCCGAGGAGGGCCTCGGCAGCATCGCCGGGCAGGCTGTTCATGATCGTGAAGGTCAGGAACGTCACGCCCCAGAGCACCGGGATGGCGGTCAGGACCCGCATCCCAACGGTCCGCACCATCGGCCTCTGAAAGAACTGGAATCGGCTCCGACGCGGCTCCTCCTCCAACAGTGAGAGCGGCTGCGCGGACGGCCCGGCCAAGGTGACGTCAGCCACGATGCACCTCCATTACCTCCCTCGAACGCGTCCGCAGATGTCGAACGCGCCGTGCCCACTGGGTTTTATGAAGCATGCAAATTGCCCCCCGGCGTCGGATGGAAGTTGGGGTGAGCCTAAGGACAGAGTTCTACCCTGTCAACTCACGTCTCCATCCTGTGTCCATCATGTGTCCCTGTTAATTCTACGTCAGATGACGTA
>WQVT01000152.1 GCA_009785715.1 Acidimicrobiaceae bacterium
AACGGCCCACGGCGGCGGTCAATCGGATCATTCGAGGCTCCTTCACTCCACCAACCATCTGTGACATGTGGCGCACATGCTAGGAGGGGGGTGGGACAACGTTCCAAGAGCCCGGAGACCTGTCCGCCGAAGGCCCCCCGCACAACGGGGTACAAGGGAAGGGCGGCAGCCGAGGGTGCCCAGCTACAGCCGCAACGGGAGGAAGGTCATGCCGACTTCGCAGACGTTCGTGATCGTGGGAGCCAGCCTCGCCGGGGCGAAGGCGGCGGAAACTCTACGGAGCGAGGGATTCGACGGCCGGATCGTGCTCATCGGTGAGGAACCGGTCCGCCCCTACGAGCGCCCGCCGCTCTCCAAGGACTACCTCCGCGGCGAAACGGGTTTCGACGACGCCGCCGTCCACCCCGCTGCGTTCTACGAGCAGCACACCATCGAGCTTCGTCACCCGGCGCTCGCCACGGGTCTCGACATCGAGGAGCGACAGGTCACCCTGTCCTCCGGCGAGCGGATCGGCTACGACCGGCTGCTGCTCGCCACCGGATCCACACCCCGGCGCCTCAGTGTTCCCGGGGCCGACCTGCCCGGGGTGCGGTACCTGCGAACCGTCGCCGACTCCGACGCGCTGCGCCAGGCCCTCGCTGCAACCCCCCAGGTCGTCGTCATCGGCGGGGGCTGGATCGGTGCGGAAGTCGCCGCCTCCGCCCGAGCGCTCGGGGCCCCGGTGGCGCTCGTCGAACAGGCTTCTCTGCCCCTCGAGCGAGTGCTCGGGCCGGAGGTCGGCACCATCTACCGGGATCTGCATGCCGGCCACGGCGTCGACCTCCACCTCGGCGTCGGCGTCGAGGCGATCGCAGGCTCGGGGGCGGCCGAGGCGGTGCGCCTCACGGACGGGACGACGCTCCCGGCACAATTGGTCGTGGTGGGCATCGGTATCGTCCCCCGCGTCGAGCTCGCCCTGGCGGCCGGTCTGCGCATCGCGGACGGGGTCGCCGTCGACGAGCACCTGCAGACAAGTGATCCGAACATCTTCGCCGCGGGGGATGTGGCAAGCGCATTCCATCCTCGTTATGGCTCGCCGATCCGCCTCGAGCACTGGTCGGCGGCGCTCAACCAGGGACCCGTGGCCGCCCGAAACATGCTCGGCGTGACAACGGTCTATGACCGGACTCCGTACTTCTTCTCCGACCAGTACGACCTCGGCATGGAATACCGCGGGTGGGCACCCGTCTTCGACCGGGTCCTCTTCCGCGGCGATCCGGCCGGCCACGAGTTCATCGCCTTTTGGCTCCGAGACGCCCGGGTCGTCGCCGCCATGAACGCCAACGTCTGGGACGCCGGCGATGCCATCGAGGCGCTGCTCCTGGCCGAGCACCACGTCGATGCCGCCCGTCTTGCCGATCCCGACGCCGACCTGACCGAGCTCGCCGAATCCGGCCGCTAGAGGGGCCGGTCAGACCGTGATGCCGCCGGGCTCGGTCGGGATGTTGTTGACACTCCGGATCGACCAGGTCTCGCCGCGTCGCTCGAGCACGTTGTAACACCCCGTCGCCTGCGGCACCGCCTCTGGGTCTCCGAGGCTGGGATCGAGGAGCGAAAGCACGGCCCGGTTCACGGCGTCGTGGCTGACCACCACGGCGGCAGCTCCACGAGCCCGCTCGGCGATGTCCGCCAGCGCCTGCAGGGCCCGCTCGGCGACCTCGCCCCCGGCCTCGACTCCCGGTGCGCGATCCAGTGAGCCCCACCGGTCGATGACGGCCTGGCGTGGTTGTCCGGCCCATGACCCATAGTCCCGGTCGATCAGCCGGGCCTCGATCTCCACCTCGAGCCCCGCCCGCTCCGCGACCGGCCTGGCCGTGTCAACCGCACGCTGGAGTGGGCTCGCCACCACCAACCGCACGCCGGCATCCGCCAACGCCGAGCCCAGCCGGGCGGCTTCGGCGCGGCCCAGGTCGTCCAAGGGGGGATCCAGGCGCCCCCGCAGCAGCCCGGCGGCATTGAGGGGCGTGCGGCCGTGGCGAGCCAGGTAGACGCAGGCGACACCCTCGATCGAGCGCTTGCCTCGCTCAGATCGGCTGCCGGTGACCGGCTCGGCGTGCTTCCGGCCGGCTCGCTGCCTGTTCGGGCTTTGTGTCATGGCGACCCGAATCTACGGGCGCGGGAGGTGACGGGTGGCGAGCCGCAGCCCGCCCCGGTGGTCACGGCCGTCGCTCGATCGCATGGCGGGGATCGTCTCGCTGGTGACCAGGCCCGACCCGTCGGTCAACTCGTCGACGACGCCATAGGCCCTGGCGATCCGCTCCGGCGTGTCGATCACGATCGTCACGGTGGGGACCCGACGGCCCACCTGGACCAGTCGGTCCCCGTGGGGGGCGTGATCCCCGTAGAAGCCCCACATCCCGCGCAGCGTCGTCGCACCACTCATGCCGGCGGAGCGCAGGCGGCGCGTGATCGCCCGGTGAACCGGTTGACCCCGGTACTCGGCAGCCTCGGAGGTGTAGACCGTGAGCTTCTGCCACAGTGCCATGCCGTGCTCGTCGACCCCGTGCGGAACCTGCGGGTCGGCCAACGCCACGCCGTCGCGCTTGCACACCCGGACCCGCTCGAGGTTGATCAGGGGTCGTCGCAGGAGCGCTCCGAGCTCAGGGAGGACGCCGTCGATCTGCTCACCCGTCCCGACCGCGATGACCATCATCGGGACGTCGGCGTTCCGGCCGAAGAACCTCGCTCGTTCCCGCCGACCGTGCGCCGTGCCGTCGACGCCGAGAAATGCCGTCGCACCCGCGACGCCCCGACGGTGGAGGAGGTCACAGACGGCCACGAAGGCGGGCACCCGGAACACCTTCTCCCGGCGGCCGAGATAGATCGTGAGCTTCGCGCCGCCGCGAAGCTCACCGGGCAGGCCCTCCCGCCCGACCTCGCCGGTGAGCAGACGAACCCGCTCCAGGCTGACGAGGCCAGGACCGTCCAGGAGCCTGGTCTCCTCGAGCAGAGCCTCGATCCTGGGCGGGCGGTCGACCGCAGCCGACACCAGGGGCAGATCTTCGGACAGCGTCAGTGAATGGTCCGTCCTGAGGTGATGCCTCAGGCCGAAGCCCTCCACACCCCGAACGACGATGCTCGCCGCTATCCCGTGTCGTTCGTAGAGATCGGCCAAGGCGTCGGCAAGGAACGCCTCCCCTACCCTTTGACGTTCGCCGAAGTAGCTGGTGAGCTTCAGACCTTCCTCGATCACAACTGGCCCCCGACCAGGCGGCCCAGGGCCGCAGCGGAGACGCCGAGGACCATGCTGGCGACCACGTTGAGCGCCGCACTGCGAGGCTCACGATCCTCGGCCAACCGCTGGGTCTCGAACATCCACGTGGAGAACGTGGTGTACGACCCGACGGCAGCCGTCCCCTCCAACAGGGACTGGTCGTTGCTCAACGTCAGACCACTGAGAAAGCCGAGGATCAGCGCACCGGACACGTTGATCACCAACGTGCCGTACGGAAAGTCCCGGCCGACCAGCGATCCGATCACCCCGTCGGTCCAGAACCGCAGCACCGAGCCGGCGCCGCCGATCAGGAGCACCCCCGTCCAGACCAGCACGCTCACCGTGCCCGGACCACCCTGACCATCGAGCTGGCCAGATGAACCGCCGTATACCCGGCGACGATGCTGGTCGCCGTATAACCGATCGCCAACCCCCAGGCCCGCGCGTCGATCATCTTCAGGATCTCCACCTGCATCGTCGAGAAGGTTGAGAGCCCTCCGCACAGGCCGGTGCCGAGGAGCGGGCGCCGGTAGCTCGAGAGCGGCAGCCTCTCGCCGAGGCGCGTCACCGCGTAGCCGAGCAGGAAGGCGGCCGCGATGTTGACGCCGAACGTGGGCCACGGCCAGGCCGTGGCGCTGTGCGGGAACGACTCCGCCAGGCTGGCCCGCAGCACCGTACCGAGTGCACCACCGAGGAACACGGCGACCAGCTCTCGCCGGTCGATTCTGGGCAGACCACGGCGGGGCGACCGCCGGCCCAGCCCACCGGCCTTCGTCGCCGGCCGAGATGCGGTGTGGCGACCCGAGACGTCGGCGGCGCTGATCCTGGGGTCAGACTTTTCCAATGGTGCTCCCTTGACCGATGAAGATGGGTGGGAGAAGCCATCAGCCGCGAGGTCGCGGCGGTTCGGGAGCACGTGTATCCCGCCAGGGCGTCATCTGGCTGTCTCCAGGTTAGGCGACCCGGCCGCCTACGGCCGTTCGCCCACCCGACTCCGGCTCCCTGCGTTGCGGATCAGGCCCCCGGCCACCACATGCGCTCGGCCGTCCCACCGAGGACCTGTGCCCGCTCTGCGTCGGGCAAGCCGCCGCACGCCTCCTCGGCGTCGCCGAACACCTCGGCGTAGGAGCGGGACTGAACGGTCAGGTCCGACGCCCACATGATCCGGGAGGCGCCGAAGGCCCTGACCAGGTCCTCGGTGATCTGGGACAGCGCGACGCCCGCCTCCCGGGCGAGGCCGAACACGTGGCTCGACAGCTTGAGGCGGATGTTCCCGGCCTCAGCCAGGGCGAACAGGCCCGTGGCGTTCGGGTAGCCCGCCCCGCCCGAGAGATCCGGGTAGGCGCAGTGGTCGACCAGCACCGCCAGGCCGGGATGCTTCTTCGCCGCACGCAACACCGACGGAAGGTGCACGGGTCTCGGCAGCAGCTGTGCGACCACCCCGAGCGTCTCGAGCTCGTCGAGGAGGCCGTCAGCCTCGGGGGTGACCAACCACTCCGGGTCGTAGAGGTGCAGGTAAAGCCGGATGCCCCGGGCGGCGTGCTCGGAGACCCAGTAGCGCGCCGCCTTCACGGGGTCGTCCACCGCGTCGACGCCGCACGTGCAGACAAAGCGCGGCGAGCGGGCGGCCGAGTCCACGGTGTAGCGGTTGTCGAATCGGTAGGCCGAGTAGGGCTGAACGAGCACCGTGCGGTCGATCCCCAGCCCGTCCATCTCCGCCAGCAACTGTTCCACCGAGCGGCCCCATTGCTCGAACCACGCCGGCCGCTCGACGGGAGGCGGATCGAGCGGGTACCGATCACGGTCCGGGCTCACGACATGGACCTGAGCGTCGATCAGCACCCCAGCACCCCCAGCAGAACACTTTGACCGTTCACGAAGCCAAACGTTAGCATAGGAAAGGACTCGATCTTCGATAGGGGAACAATGGACTACCAGATGATCTCGGTAGATGACCACATCGACCTGCAATACCTTCCGAGGGACCTCTGGACCGAGCGCCTGCCCGCCCCCCTCCGGGACCGGGGCCCGCGCGTCGTCGAGACCGAGACCGGCTACGCCTGGGTCTGCGAGGACCGCCGCTGGGGAACGTGGGCAGGTGGAGCGCCCCGGGGGCCCGAACCCCGGCGGTACTACAAGAATGCCCTGGAAAAGGGCGGCGTTTACGAGCCGGGCGTTCTCCGTCCGACGATCCCGGAGCTGCGTACGATCGACATGACCCGGGACGGAATCCAGGCCAGCTTCATGTTCGGCCCGATCTCCGCCTTTTCCTGCGAGGACCCCGATCTCCGGAACGCCATTCACCGCGCCTACAACGACTGGCTGATCGAGTTTTGCTCTTTTGATCCAGCCCGTTTGCATGGTATTGCCGCGTTGCCGGGCGGAGATGGCGACCTCGACGCATCGATCGCCGAGATGGAGCGTCTCGCCGATGACGGGCGACTGCAGCAGGTCAATTTCCTGATCGGTGGCACGAACCGCGTCTACTCGGACACCTGGGAGAAGTTCTGGGCGGCCGCCGAGGAGACCGGCATGATCGTGTCGTTCCACGTCGGCGGCGGTGCAGGCTTCCTGCCCGGAGGGGCGGCGCAGCGGCCGTCGTCGGTCTTCGGGCCGAGCAAGGGGTTCATCAACCAGTTCCTGGACACCTTCTGGGGCCTGCTGGCCGAAGGGGTCCTCGACCGCCACGGCGGCGTACGGCTGATGCTCGCCGAAGTCGGCCTCGGCTGGCTGCCCTGGCTGGTGCATGAGATGGACTACCGGTACCAGCGTCTGCTGGACAACCGGGAGTACTGGGACGAGCGTGGGGGCATCAACCTCACGATGGCTCCGAGCGAAGTCTGGAAACGAAACTTCTGGGTCACCTTCCAGGACGATCCGGTCGGCCTGGCCCAACTCGAGTTCTGCAACGAGGACCACATCCTCTGGGCGTCCGACTATCCCCACCCGGACAGCACGTTCCCCGATTCGCGCCGGATCGCCGAGGAGCAGATGGCGGCACTCACCGCCGAACA
>WQVT01000153.1 GCA_009785715.1 Acidimicrobiaceae bacterium
GCGGCGGGTGCCGGCGGCCTCGGCCGCCGCCCGACCGAACGAGGCGTCGGGTCGGTTCGCAAAGGCCCCGCCGGCCCCGAGGTCGAACAGGCACGCGGCGGGGACGATCGGCACGACCTCCTCCGGTCGCAACCCGACCGCGTAGCCGACGTGCCGGTCGGCGAGCCACTCCATCACCCCGTGCGCGGCGGCAAGCCCATAGCTGCTCCCGCCCGAGAGCACCACGGCGTCGACGGTGTCGACGAGGGTGGTGGCGGCCAGGGCGTCAGTTTCCCTGGTCGAGGGTCCGCCGCCCCGCACGTCGACGGAGCCGACGGTGCCACGGGGGTTCAGGACAACGGTGGTGCCGGTCAACCAACCGCGTCCACGGCGCTGGTGCTGGCCCACGCGGATGCCGGCGACGTCGGTCAGGTCGTTGTGCGGACCGGCAGCCACGGCTCGGTCGGCGGCGCGCTAGGGCCGGAATCCGGGGACGGGAGCCGAGCCCATCTCCGCCGCCATGGCCAGGCCGCGGGCCGTGTTGACGAGGCCGACGTGGGTGAAGGCCTGGGGGAAGTTGCCGACCAGGCGCTGCCTCTTCGTGTCGTACTCCTCCGAGATCAGCCCGACGTCGTTGGTCAGGCCCGCCAGCCGGATCATCATCTCCCGGGCCTCGTCGACGCGACCCATCATCGCCAAGCAGCACGCCAGCCAGAACGTGCAAGGCAGGAAGGCCCCTTCCGACCCTGGCAGCCCGTCGACCCCCGAGCGGTTCTGGTAGCGGAGGACGAAGCCGTCGACCATCAGGTCTCGCTGGATGGCCTCGATGGTGGAAACCACACGCGGGTCGTCCGGCGGCAGGAAGCCCACCAACGGCATCATCAGCACGCTGGCATCGAGGTCTTTCGACCCGTAGTACTGGGTGAATGCTGACTGCTCGTCGTCCCAGGCCTGCTCACAGACCTCTGCCTGGACGGCATCCCTGGCCTCCCGCCACCGCTCGACGGGCCCCGTCAATCCGTGGAGCTCGACGGCGCGTACCGCCCGGTCGAAGGCCACCCAGGCCATCACCCGGGAATGCGTGAAGTGCTGGCGGGGCCCGCGAACCTCCCAGATCCCGTCGTCGGGATCGCGCCAGTGCTCCTCGACGAACTCCATCAGGGCGACCTGGACCTCCCAGATGACGCCGTCGGCCACGATCCCGTGGCTCCTTGCCCGGTCAAGGGCGTCCATCAGCTCGCCGTAGACATCGAGCTGGAACTGACCCGAGGCCGCGTTGCCGATCCGCACCGGTCGCGAGCCCTCGTATCCGGGAAGTGGGTCGACCTCGAATTCGGTGAGCCGCCGCTCCCCGGCTGGGCCGTACATGATCTGAAGCTGGTCGGGAGCACCGGCTGCGGCCCGGCCGAGCCAATTCATCCAGGCCTCCGCCTCGTCCCGACACCCGGCTTCGATCAGCGCATCGAGGGTGAGGGTGGCATCCCGGACCCAGCAGTAGCGGTAGTCCCAGTTCCGGACCCCGCCGATGTCCTCGGGAAGCGAGGTCGTGGCGGCGGCCACGATTCCGCCGGTGGGGGCGTAGGTGAGCGCCTTCAGTGTGATCAACGAGCGCAGCGCCAACTCCTCCCACTCGCCGTGCACCTGCTGGACGCCGGCGCACCAGTCCTCCCACAAGGCCACGGTCTCCTCGAGGGCCCGGTCGACGTCGAGGACGAAGGGCTCCTCGTCGTGGGACTGGTGCCAGGCCAGGGCCATCGCCACCTGCTCGCCGGCCTTCACGCTGAACGAACCCTCGGTCCGCATGTGCTCCCCGCTGAGCTCGACCGGTGAGTCGAAGGTCAGGGCATTCGGACCGGCGATGGCATGGAGTCCACGGTCGGTGCGGCGGACCCACGGGATGTCCTCGCCGTAGCCGAAGCGGATGATCAGCTCCGTGCGCATCCGGACTTCACCCTCGATGCCGGTCACGAGCCGGACGACCCGCGGATGGTGGTGGCGCGGCGGCATGAAGTCGGTGAGCCGGACCCGCCCCTCGGCGGTGGTCATCTCGGTCTCGAGCACGAGGGTGTGCCCGCGGTAGCGACGGCTGACGGAGGTCACCTCAGCCTCGGGGGCGATCAGCCAGCGCCCGTGGTCGTCGTCGCCCACGAGCTTGGCGAAGCAGCTCTCCGAGTCGAACCGCGGGAGGCAGAGCCAGTCGAGCGACCCGTCCATCCCGACCAGGGCCGCCGTCTGGGTGTCGCCGATCATGGCGTAGTCCTCGATGCGCTGAGCCATGCCCACATGATCCCAGGTGCAGGGCGTCCTCAGGTGCCCGACTTTCCGAGTGACGGGGACGTGACACCTGTAACACTGTGGCCATGCCTGCGAGCCCGGCCCCATTCTGCAAGATCGACGTCGGCGACATCAACGTCACCTTCGTCCCGGACGGTTACATCTACTCCGAGGCGCTGCCGTCCTTTCCCGGCAGCACGCCGGAGATGTGGAGCGCCAACTCACATCTGCTCGACGAGAACGGCCTGGTGGTGATGAGCCTCGGGGCGCTGCTGGTCCGCACCGCCGGGAAGCTGGTGATGATCGACCTCGCCTGGGGACCGCACACGATGGAGCCGGCACTGCGGGCCGACGGCACGTCGGGCCCGAAGCTCAAGGGAGGCGCGCTGATCGACAACCTGGCGACCGTCGGCGTGAAGCCGGCGGACGTCGACGCCGTCGTGTTCTCCCACCTGCACGGCGACCACACCGGGTGGATCGTGGACCCTTCCACCTCTACCGAGCGGGGGGACGAGCCGGGGCGCGCCCTGTTCGCCAACGCCGTGCACTACCTGAGCCAGGCAGAGTGGGACTATTGGACCGGCCTCTCACCCGACGAGCCCGGGCCGCGCCCGAGCGGCGAGCAACTGGCCGTCCTCGGCAGCCGGGTGTCCTTCCTCGACGACGGGGACAACCCGTTCCCCGGGATCAACGTGATGGCCACGCCCGGTCACACGCCCGGGCATCTGAGCCTCGTGATCTCCTCCGGCGACGAGCGTGCCGTGGTGCTCGGCGACGCGGTCCACTGCCCGATCGAGATCCAACAGCCCGAACTGAGCTTCGTGGTCGACGTCGATCCGGTGCTGGCGCAGCGGACCCGTGCCCACATCGAACAGGAGCTGCTGAAGGAGAAGACGGTGGCCGCGGCCCCGCACTTCGCTGACCTGGTCTTCGGACGCCTGATGCCGGGACAGGGCCGATCGAGCTGGCACTTCCCCGAGTCACAGGTCTTCACGCCGGAGAGCTGACGGCGCGGCGATGAGCGGCGGGGACCCTCACCCGCCCTAGAGTGGCCGCAGGACCACCCAAACAAGAGGGGGAGCGACACGCCATGGACATCGCACGAGGCCGAGCAGAGGGAAAGCCGTCGGAGGTGCGGACCGAAACCTTCACCGGCACGGTCTTCGGCGATCCTGTGCTGAACGCCCCCGGCATGACGATCGGGAACGTGTTCTTCGGCCCGTCGAGCCGTACGTACTGGCACTCCCACGCAGGCGGCCAGGTGCTGAACGTCGTCCGGGGTCGCGGCCTCGTCGGCACCCGGGACGGGGAGGCCTATTTCATCGAGGCGGCGGACGTCGTCCATGCCCCAGAGGGTGAGGAGCACTTCCACGGGGGCGCCCCCGATTCGTTCGTCATCCACACCGCCATCTCCATGGGGACCACCACCTGGCTCGAGGAAGTCAGCGAGGAGGACTACCACGCCGCCTTCCACCGGGCCGGTGGCACTCACTGATCTTCCGCTGGCGGCCGCCGCATCAGGAGCCGGGCGCTCGTCTTGAGTAGCCCGGTGCTGGACGCGGCCCAACAGACCCGCCGTTCCACGGCCAAAGGCGGCACCGACCGATCGCAGGCAGCCGACGCCTCGTCGGGCACCTCGTTCAGACGAATCCTCGCCCGCAACACCTTCACGTGGCTCAATCTGATTCTCGGCATCCTGGGCGTGGCGACGCTCAGCACGGGTGAGCTCCCGGATGCCGGGTTTCTGCTCATCGCCATCATCAACACCGTCGTCGGCGCGGTTCAGGAGGTTCGGGCAAAGACGACGCTCGAGAGCCTGCGCATCCTCTCCGAACCCAGGGCGCGGGTGCGACGCGACGGGGACGTGGTCGAGGTCAAGATCGAGGATCTCGTCGTGGGCGACGTGGTGGAGCTGAGAGTCGGCGACCAGGTTGCTGCGGACGGTGTGGTCGAGTCGGGCGAGGCGGAGCTCGACGAATCCGTCGTCACCGGCGAGTCTGAGCCCACGCCGAAGGCCGCCGGCGACCCCCTGGTCTCCGGGACGTGGTTGGTTGCCGGCGCCGTCACCGCACAGGTGACGGCGGTCGGCGCGGACTCCTACGCAAACCGGCTGGTCGCCGAGGCGCAACGCTTCTCCCTCACCGGCTCGGAGCTGGTCACCTCGGTCAACCGCATCCTGAAGGTGCTTTTGGTCCTCCTGGCGTTGAGCGCTCCGCTGATCCTGTGGCGACAGCTGCAGGTCGAGCCCTGGCGGGCCGCCATGCAGGGGACTACCGCCGCCCTGGTGGGCATGGTCCCCGAGGGCCTGGTGCTGCTCACGACCATGGCCTTTTTCGTCGCCGCCGTTCGCCTGAGCCAGCGGCGGGTGCTCGTCCAGCAGCTCCCCGCGGTCGAGACGCTGGCTCGGGTCGACCAGCTCTGCACCGACAAGACGGGCACCATCACCGAGGGCCAGATCACGTGGGGAGACCTGATCCTGCCCGACAGCGCCTCGCAAGACGCGGCCTCGCCAGAGACCGCATCGCCGGAAGTCGGGGGGCGGGTCGACCGGCAGGAGATCGAGGCGGCGCTCGCTGCACTCGGGTCATCGCAGGAGGCCAACGCCACGCTCGCCGCCATCAGCGCCGCCGTGGAGCCACGCCCCGGCTGGGAGGTGACGGCCACGGTGGCCTTCAACTCGGCCCGCAAGTGGAGCGGGGCGACCTTTTCGCGCCGGGGGACCTGGATCATCGGCGCACCGGAAATGGTCAACGCAGCGGACCCCGACGAGCTCCGTCCGATGATCGCGGGGGTGGCCGCCGAGGGCAGACGGGTCCTCGTCGTGGCGCACGGCCGGGAGACGCTGAGCGGCGACGCGTTGCCAACCGATCTGCGATTGGTGGCGGGCGTCGAATTGCGAGAACAGATCCGACCCGACGCCCGGGACACGCTCGACTATTTCGACGCCCAGGGCGTGACGGTGCGGGTGGTCTCGGGCGACAGCGCGCCCACCGTGGGAGCCGTCGCCGGCGAGGTCGGGCTCCCGGGGGCGGATCATCCAATAGACGCCCGCTTCTGGCCGGAGGATGAGGCGGCCGTGGACACCATGGTGAAGTCGAACACGGTGTTCGGACGGGTGAGGCCCGAACAGAAGCGGCTGATGGTCGAATCGTTGCGGCGGCAGGGTCACGTCATCGCGATGACCGGCGACGGTGTCAACGACACGCTGGCTCTGAAGGAGGCGGACCTGGGCATCGCCATGGGCAGCGGTTCTCCGGTGGCCCGGGGCGTGGCCGAGCTCGTGCTGCTCGATGACCAGTTCGAGGTGCTGCCCTACGTCGTCGCCCAGGGACGGCAGGTGCTCCACAACATCGAGAACGCCGCCTCGCTGTTCCTCTTCAAGAACGTTTACTCCATCATCGTCGCCGTCGTCGTGGCCGCCGTCGGCTGGCCCTACCCCTTCCTTCCCCGGCACCTCACCATGATCAGCGCCTTCGGCATCGGCATCCCGGGGTTCTTCCTCGCCCTCGGCCCGAGTGCAGAGCGGTTCCGGCCCGGGTTTCTCCGGCGGTCTCTGCGCTTTGCGATCCCCACCGGGATCGTCGCCTCCGTGGCGATCTTCCTGACCTACGCCATCGCCCGGGCCGAAAGTGTCGATCCCGTCCACGCACGGACGGCCGTCATCATCGTGACGATCATCGTCACCCTGTGGGTACTCGGACGGGCCGCCAAGCCCTGGCGGGCGTGGAAGGTCGGGCTCGTCACCCTCATGGCCCTTTTCTATGTGGCCTCGTTTCTTACCCCGGGCGTCAACACGTTCCTCAACCTCGAACACCATCCCTCGCCCCTTCTTGCCCTCGAGGCCGTCGCCTTCGGGCTGGTTGCCTGCGTCCTGATGTGGCTCGCGGCGCGTCTGTTCGAGGACGAGGGCGAGCACGACCGCGGTCACAACCGGGCGTCGGAAAGAATCACGAGCAGCGACTAAACCTTCGCGGCGTCTCCCGGGGTTGACAACGATGATGCAAGTTCA
>WQVT01000154.1 GCA_009785715.1 Acidimicrobiaceae bacterium
CGATGGGGAAGTGATCGTGTTCCGCTGCACCGGCAAGAGGTTCTTGCCGCTCTTTCTGGCATCTTTCGTCGTTCCCAGTTTGGCGCTTACGCTCCGTCGGGTCGAGTGACGACGCCCCGTAACTGGTAGACCTCGTCGGCGATCGTCCAATCCAGACCAGGGACGCCTTCGTAGTACTGGATCGAAGGCACCGGTTTCCCGGCCGCTGAGCACATCCCGCGGGAGGACAGACGACGATGACGACACGTATGGGGGCGCGGCTGGCGCATCGACCAGCCCTGAGGCGTTCTTGGTCGAGGGGTGGCGCCGTGCGCCTCGCTGCGGTTGCCGCGGCGACGTCGGCGGCCACGCTGGGGCTGTCCGCCGTTCCGGCCGGGGCGGTCCCCTTCGTCTTCGGCAACGAGTACACCCAGACGAACCTGGTCTCGGATCTGCCCGGCGTGGCGCAGCTCCAGGATCCCCACCTGCAGAATGCCTGGGGGTTGGCGACGCCGCCGAACGGTCCGGTGTGGGTCTCCGACAACAACGGGGTCAATCCGGGCAGCCCGGAAAACGTGACCACGGTGTATTCGGGCGGGGTGAACGGGTCCCCCGTGAGCGGACCCCTGCTGGACGTCACGATCCCGGGGGGTCGGACGTCCACCGGCGACAGCTCCAGCCCGACCGGGCAGGTGTGGAATCCGACGAGCGACTTCACGGTCACCTCGTCGAGCGGCTCGGGGCCGGCGTCGTTCATCTTCGACTCCGAGTCGGGGCAGATCAGCGCCTGGAACTCGACCGCCGACCCGATCGGCGCCGGTGGTGTCTCGACGGCCACGCTCGAGTCCTCCTCCCCGACCGCGGTCTACAAAGGGCTGGCGGAGGCGACCGGACCGAATGGTCCGGACCTCTTCGCGACCAACTTCCACGACGGCACCGTGGACGTGTTCAACGGCAGCTTCCAGCCGGTGTCGCCCAGCCCGGGGATGTTCCAGTTCCGAGACCCGGCCATTCCTCGAGGTTTCGCACCCTTCGGGATCCAGGCCTTCCCGGGCAATGTTCCCCTCTTGTACGTGACCTACGCGCTGCAGGACGCGGCGAAGCACGACTCGGTCGCACGCCCGGGTGCCGGCTTCATCGACGTCTACACCACCTCCGGGCAGCTGGTCGACCACTTCGCCCGCGCCCGGAAGCTCAATGCGCCCTGGGGAATCGCCATCGCCCCGACGGGGTTCGGTCCCTTCGCCGGTGACGTCATCGTGGGCAACTTCGGCGACGGACGGATCGACGTGTTCAACCCGTTCGGCCGCTTCCTCGGCCAGATGCGCGACTCGACGGGCCAGCCCATCACCATCGACGGCCTGTGGGGCCTGCTCCCCGGTGACACCACCGTCGGGGGTACCGGCAACCTGATCTTCTCCGCCGGACCCAACGACGAGAATGACGGCCTGCTCGGGACGCTGTCGCCGGCCAGCACCTCGTCGACCGCCGGCGCGTAGGACGCACCGAGGGAGAACACGCGCGAGCGCGGACGGTCAGGAGGAGGTGCCGGACTCCCCGACGACGATCGGGTGGATGTAGAGCGGCGAGCAGCTCGGCAGTGGTTGCGGGACCCGGGTGGCGGTGGAGGTGTTCGGAGGCGTCACGAGGAGCGCAGGATAGGCGGCGCACCCGGTAGCCGCTCCTCGTGAGACATCGGTGCTTTCGACCATGGCCGACGCCGTCTGGCCCGGCGCCAGGACCACGACGGGCGGGGTGCGCGTACCGAACGGCAGGCCCCCCAGGTAGCCGCGCGCGGTGCGTTTCGCCTGCACGACCTGTCGACCCCGTAGATCGAGTCCGGCGACGTCCGGGTAGCCGAGGAAACGGCATGCCGTCGAGCCAGTGTTGCGGAACAGGAGGGTCAGGCCGGCGTGGCCCGGCGCGGTGTCCCTGGCGCCGACGGACACGGCGACGTTCGAGCCCCGGCAGTCGTTGACTTTGGCGAGCGAGGGTCCCGCATACCACGCCGTCTGGACGTCCACGACCGGGCCCGGGCTGAGGGTGGTTCCCTTGCGTTCCACGCTCCGGTACGTCCACGTCGGCTTGTGGCGGTCCAACCCCCGCAACAGCTCCAACGACGGAGCGGTGGTCGGGCCCGCCGAGCACGTGAAGTCGACGAACGTGCCCCGAAACTGGTTGCGGGCCCCCTGGACGGCCAGGCACTCCTGGTGGTCCGTCAGCCTGACGCCCCACGGCTCGCCCTGCTCTCCGGGGCTGATGCTGATGCCCGCCGACAGGTGGGGGGCGACGACCTTGACGGCCGACTTCGACCATGGGGCGGGAAGGCAGAGCACCGCCGCAGCCGATGCGGCGCCGGGGGCGACGACGGCCCAGCAGGGGTCATAGACGTCGTGCCCGGCGAAGCAGCGGTAGACCGAGACGTTGGCGATCACGTCCGAGCCTGCGGTGCAGGTGCCCTGCACCGTGGCGGAGACGACCGAGCCGCTCGAGCGGCCCTCCAGGTCGACCGGGGCGGCGTAGCGGGTCTGGGTGCCGACCCGAGCTTTCGCGGTCCGGTTCGGCGCGCGGCTGGAGGTCGAGGTCGTGGAGGCAGACGCCCTCGTTGCCGTCCCGCCAGCGGCGGCCACGACGACCGCCAAGCACAAGGTGGCCGCCCAGCGGGCGACGTCGGTCAAGACACGGTCCCGCGCACCCTTCGCCATTGCGCCTTCATCCTTGCTCAGATGGGCCTGGAGGGCGGATCACCACCGCCCCTTCGCCGCCCATCGCGGGCCGTCGTTGCGCTGCGGCCCGATCCGCACCGACAATACGGACCCATGCCGCCAAGTTCACCCGGGGCCCCGAGCCCGATGCCGCCCTCCGACGCCAGCATCCTGTGGGAGTCCTACCTCTCTCCCTACTGGTTCCCGTCGCTCCTCGTCGCCGACGAGCTCGGGATCCTCACCTCTCTCGCGGAGGCGCCGGCCGGCGTCGACGAGCTCGCTCGCCGGATGGACCTGAGTCCCAGGGGCGTCGGCGCGGTACTGGCCATGCTGGCCTCGCTCGGGTACCTCTCGGCCCGGGACGGCCGCTATGCCATCACCGACACGACGAGGAGCTACGTGCTGCCGGAGAGCCCCTACTACTGGGGTGGGCTCCTCGCGGCCAACAGACGCAACCGGCACCTCGCGCCGCTCTGCGACTCCCTCCGAACCGCCCTGGTCACCCCGGACCCCGACGAGGCGATCCCCGCCCTCTCCACCGACGGATCCGGGAACTCCGATGCATGGGCGCGCGGCGAGATGGGCCTCGACGCCGCCCGGGGCGTGGCGGCGTACATGCACAGCCACTCCGCCACCGCCGCGATCGGGGTGGCTCAGAACGGGGACTTCTCCTCGGTGCGACGGCTGCTCGACGTGGGCGGCGGTTCGGGGGTCTTTTCGATCGAGCTCGCAAAGGCCCACCCGGACCTGCGTTGCACGGTCCTGGAACTGGCCAGCGTCTGCCACTGGGCGCAGCAGTACATCGAGGATGCGGGCGTCGCCGATCGGGTCGACACCGTCGCGCTCGACATGTTCCGTCAGCCCTGGCCCACCGGGAACAACGCCGTCTTCTTCTCGAACATCTTCCACGACTGGGCGACCCCGACGTGCCTCGAGCTCTGCAGAAGGGCCTTCGCGGCGCTCGAGCCGGGAGGCACGATCAACGTGCACGAGATGCTGCTCGACGACGACGGGAACGGTCCCCGCGAGGCGGCCGCGTTCGGCGTGCACATGGTCACCGGCACCCGCGGCCAGCACCGCAGCTTCTCCGACCTGCGGACCCTGTTCTCCGAGGCGGGATTCGTCGACGCCGAGTGGCGGTCCACCTCGCCGTTGTTCTCGGTCGTCCGCGCCTACAAGCCCTGAGGGGGCTCAGGCCGGGTCCCGGGCGGCGGCTTTCCCGCCCCAGCGGTGCTGGATCGGTCCCTTGCACGCCCACTTCGGGTTCTCTTCGGAGACGACGCAGCCGCCGAGCGCGATCCGGCCTGCCTTCATTTCCTCGAGCAACTGTGGCCCGGGCATGCCGTAGACGATCCGCACGGCCTCAGCGCCGCACTCAGGACAGGTACGCATGGGACCAGTCTCCACCCTGGCTGCCGTTATGGGCCGTCGGTACAGTGGCCTGACGCACGTAAGGGGGGCACGTTGAGGTTCGGCGTCTTCGATCACCTGGAGCGGATTCCCGGCACGCCGCTGCCGGAGCTGTTCCGTCAGCGCCTCGAGCTGGTCAAGCTTGCCGACGAGGGCGGGATCACCGGCTACCACCTGGCCGAGCACCACGGGTGCGAGCTCTGCATGGCCCCCAACCAGGAGAGCTTCCTCTCGGCCGTGGCGGCGGTGACGACCAGGCTGCGCATCGGCCCCCTGGTCAAGTGTCTGCCCCTCCACGCCCCGCTGTCGCTGATCCAGGACATCTGCATCCTCGACAACCTGAGCGGGGGCCGCCTGGACTACGGGGTGGGTCGGGGGGTGGCGCCTTCGGAGCACGCGTTCTTCGGCCACTCCTGGCAGGAGGACCGCCAGCGCTTCGACGAGACGCTCGACATCGTCGTCCAGGGCCTGCGGACCGGCAAGATCGACAGCGAGGGCCGGAAGTTCTTCGACTTCCCCACCATCGACGTGGCCATGGAGCCCGCCCAGACCCCCAATCCGCCGTTCTGGTACCCCGGCGATCCCAAGACGGCCGGGTCGAGAGGCATGGCCTGCGTGACCTTCGCGAGGGTGACCGCCGACCTTCGACAGCGGTACCTGACGGCCTGGGAGTCCAACAAGGACGAGCTCGGACGGGTGGACGCGCCCGGCCAGAGGCCGCTGATCGGCAACGCCGAGGTGGTGGCGATCGCCGATTCCGCGGAATCGGCCCGCGAGATCGTCATGCGGGCCCAGTCCGGCCTCGGCCGGCGGATCCGCCAGGCACACGAGTACGACCAGCGGGTGATCCCGCCGGACGAGCTGGAGGCGGCGCTCGGCACCCGCAGGTTCCTCCAGGGACGCCGCCCGGGGGACGCGGCCGTGCCCGGGCCGCAGGTCCCGGCGGGGACCGTGGAGATGGTCAGGGAGAACTACCTCGCCTACGCCGAGGAGGGCAACTGCGACTACGTCCTGCTCCAGTTGCCGACCGGCGACATGACCCACCTCGAGGCGATGCACACCCTCGAGCGGTTCTGCGAAGAGGTCCTGCCCGCCGTGACGGCGATCGGCGCCGGATAGGACAGCCCCCGGGCGTCAGACCTCTACCGGTCGCCCGTCGTAGAGGTGGTCGACGAGCGACGGGGCGTGCCAGGTGAAGTGGGCGCTCAGGTGGTGGTCCAACCGGCCCGTGATGCCTTCGACCACGGCGATCCGGTTGCCGTCGGCGGCGGCGATGAGCGCCGTGTAGATCGGCATGAGGAACGTTCCCGTACCGATGATCTTCAGGTTTCCGACACCCGCGGGCACGTTGAAGCGGTGGAGCGTGAGGTCGGGGCGTCGGTCCCACTGCGGTCGATTCCATCCGTAAGGCGACACGGACCTCTGCCGCGCCCTCACGATCATCTCGGCCAGCTCGTCCACCCCGTAGCGCGGGCGAAGGTTGATCCACGCAGCCGGGACCTGGATCATCTCGGCCGGCGACGGCGGGACCCCGATGGCGTACCCCTCGAGCATCTCGATGGCCGCGTTGGAGGCGCCGAAGCGGAACTTGTCACCCCACCCTCCGCGCGGGGCCAGGTACGTGAACTCGTAGCGGAAGGTGGCGACCGGGAGCCATCCCTGGCTCAGCCACCTGATCTGCTCTCGACGGAAGAGGCCGTGATGGGGCGTCAGGGACCAATACGCCGTCTCGTCGTCGCAGCCGAGCGGGATCGCCCACCACAGGTTCCGGTGCTGGGTGGGAGCCTCACGCGGCGCCGGTCGCTCCGTCCACATCGCCCCGCGGAGTATGCCAGAGAATGCGGGTGCCGGAGAATTCAGTGCTGGAGTGAGCGTTCGAGCAGCGGTGACGCCACCGCTGCCCAGGGGCCCACCGCGGCGGGCAGGTCGTCGAACGAGGACTCGAGCACGAACAGGCCGCGGGTGGGCACCGACGCGCCGAGCTCGACGAGCAGAGGCCGGAGCGAGACCTCCGGGGCGAGGGCGTGGATCGGGGCCGCGCCGGTCATCACCGGCACCGCCACCGTGCCGGCCAGGCCGTTGTTGCCGTACCGGTCGAGGAACAGCTTGAGGAGGCCGGTGTACGTCGCCTTGTAGGTGGGGGAGGCC
>WQVT01000155.1 GCA_009785715.1 Acidimicrobiaceae bacterium
CACCCCGTGACCCACGACCTGGATGATGCCGAGCTCACCGCCTAACCGCCGCAGGCGCTCCAGCTCGCCGGGGTCTCCGGCCTCGGCCGCCTCCAGGTCGATGACGAGGCTGTCGGTTTTGCTCATCTCGATGATCCTCCGTGCTTTCCAGGCAACAAAGTGGACAAATGAGGCCGTGTCGTGGGACCCCTCAGGTGGTCCCGGTGCGCTCGGCGGCGGCCAGTAGGACCTTGGCGAGCGCCGCCGCCCCAGCCGTTTCCAGCTCCCCGGCGGGGAAGGGGACGTCCGTGACGGTGGCCGCCGCGTTCCGCTCCGCCAATCGGGCCAGCTGTTCTGCGGTGATCGGGCTGTCCGACGAACGTACGAGCTCGACGTCCGCGGCGCCGGCGAGCTGGTCCCAGGCCACCCGATCGTCGGGCTCGTCGCCGAGGCCGGGCAGGGCGTCGATCAGGACCAGGCCGTCCAGGGCCGCGACGCCCCGCGACGCGCTCCGGCCGAGCGTGGCGAGGGCGGCCAGGCCGCCGTCCCCGATCCCGGCGATCAGCCGGGCGCGGCCGGCGAAGGACGCGACCGCCTCCGCAAGGACCACTCCGGCGCGACGCGGGCGGGTGGCAGGCCCGTTCGAACGCCCGGATCCGGGCAGGTCGAGCACCACCACCGGGCGGCGCAGGAGCAAGGCCACGTCGTCGAGGGAACGGGCGTCGTGGTCGGGGTCGTGGATGAGCACGATCTCGGGCGCTCCGCCCCACACCACGCCACTGACGTGGCCGCCGGTGGAGACGTTGACCCATTTCCGATTGACGGCCGGCGCCTCCGCCACTCCGAGACCTGCGGCCCGCCCGGCGACCAGGGCGAACTCGTTTTCCGGTGCGGCCATGGCCGGGCTCACGGTTCGCGGCTCCGACGTCCCCTCACGCCCCCATGCTTATCAGCTGGCACGAAATAACGAGAGGAGGACACCTAGCATGCCCTTATGTTGCGAGGCCACGCCGTGAGCGAGGAACGCCCCGTGATCGTCGAGCCCGTGCATCGGCGGGTCAGGGTGCTCTTCGGGGGGCGGGTCGTCGCCGACAGCCTGCAGGCACGCCTGCTTTTCGAACTGCGCTACACGCCCCGCTACTACCTGCCCGTCGAGGACGTGGCCTCCGACGTCCTCGTCCCCTCGGCCACGGCCACGGCGTCGTGGTGCAAGGGCGACGCCCGCTGGTGGGACGTGCGCGTGGGTGATCGGGTGGCCCCGGACGCCGCCTGGGCGTACGACGGTCCATCCCCGGTGGGTGGCCCCGACTTGAGCGGACTGGTCTCGTTCGTGTGGGATGCAATGGACCACTGGTTCGAGGAGGAGGACGAGGTGTTCGTCCACCCCAAGGATCCCTATTCACGTCTCGAGATCCTGGAGTCCTCGCGCCAGGTCGAGATCAGCGTCGACGGCGTCGACCTGGCGCGATCCTCCCGCCCGCGGATCGTCTACGAGGGGACGCTGTTCCCCCGCTACTACCTCCCCCCACTCGACGTCCGTCAGGACCTGCTCGTCCCCTCCTCGACCACCACCGCCTGCCCCTACAAGGGCCGGGCGGTGTATTACGGCGTCCGATCCACCGACGGCGTGCGGTCCGACCTGGCCTGGTCCTATCCGGCCCCTACCCTCGAGGCCACCCGTCTCGCCGGCTACATCAGCTTCTTCCAGGAGCATTGCGACGTGGTCGTGGACGGCGAACCTCTCGGCCATCCCGAGAGCAAGTGGCTTTACGGTGGGCCGGACGCGTATACCTATACGCCAGGTGACCCGACCGCCAAAACCGGTTTCAACGATCCTCCAATCTCCACGACACAAACCGGCGTAGCCGAGTAAAGATCAGACCGGAGGCGCATCCGCCTTTCCCAGGCGTCGGAATTCCGTTAAGCAGGAAGGCCACCAAAGCCCGTCGATGCTGGCTTAGAGCGAAAGTGAAGCTCCCTTGACCGAACCGCAGAGCAACAACGCAGGCTTTACCCGTCGCAGCTTCCTCGTCGGAGGGGTCGGAGTGGCCGGAGCGATCGCCGGAGGCGGCCTGCTGCTCGGGGATGCGGGCTCCGCCGCCGCCCAGATCCTCGGCTCCCCCGCGCTGGCCGGGTCCCCGAGGAGGGGGGGCACGGTGAAGGTGGGGACCATCGCCCCGGTGTCGGCGGTCGATCCCGTCACCATGTACGACGCCGGGTCGATCGCGATCGCCCAGCAGAGCGCCGAATACCTGGTCTACGTCAACGCGAACGGCAGCCTCCGCCCCGTGCTCGCCACGTCCTGGTCCTCGGACAAGACGGCCAGATCGTGGACCTTCAAGCTCCGCCCGAACGTCAAGTTCCACGACGGCACCACGCTCTCCTCAGCCGACGTCGTGGCGACCTTCGACCGGCTCGTCGACCCGAAGTCGCAGTCCTCGGCCCTGACCGATTTCCAGGGGATCCTCGCCCCGGGCGGGATCCACGCCGTCGACGCGTCGACGGTCCGCTTCGACCTGGAGTCACCCTTCGCCGATTTCCCCTACCTTGTCTCCTCAACCAACTACAACACGCTCGTCCTGCCCAAGGCGTACAAGGGCAACTTCCAGGCGCAACCGGTCGGGACCGGACCGTTCATCCAGCAGAGCTTCACGCACAACCAGGGCGCCACGTTCCGCCGCAATCCGAACTACTGGGACAGCGGAAAGCCCTACCTCGACGAGGTGAACTTCACCTTCTACCAGGACCAGCAGGCCCAGCTGCTCGGCCTGCAGGGCGGCAGCGTCGACACGGTCGTCACGATCAGCTCGAGCGAGATCCCGACCCTCGAAGGCACCTCCGGGCTCCGCGTCAGGAACGTCAACGGGTCGGCGACCTATACCCTCTGGATGCGGGTGGACCGCAAGCCGTTCACGGACAGGCGGGCCCGCCAGGCGGTGGCCTGGGCGATCGATCGGCAGGGATTGATCGCCACCGCACTGAACGGCAAGGCCGTCCCCGGCAACGACCACTTCTTCGGCCCGACCATGCCGTTCCGCCCCAACAACCTCCCCCAGCGAGTCCAGAACCTGAGCAGGGCCAAGGCGCTGCTCCAGGCCGCCGGGGTGCACGGGGAGACCGTCACGCTCACGACCGAGAACACGCCGCCGGCCCCCGACTACGCCACCCTGGTGAAGAACGACCTGGCGAAGATCGGGTTGAACGTGAAGCTGAACATCATGAGCCAGAGCGCCTTCTACGGGTCGGGCAAGAACCAGCCGTGGCTGGAGGTCCCCTTCGGCATCGTCGACTGGGCGGCCCGGGCCATTCCGGCCCAGTACCTGAACCCGGTGCTCGAGAGCAACGGGGTGTGGAACTCGCCGCACTACAAGAACCCGGAGCTCGACACGTTGATCAGGCGGTACAACGCAACGCTCGGGCACGCACAGCGCCAGTCACTGACCAACCAGATAGCCCACATAACCTTCAACGATGTCCCGGTCATCGTCGCCTACTGGGACGGGGGTCAGCGCCCGATGAGCACGAAGCTCCAGGGCCTGCAGGCGAGCGCCTCCTCGTTCATGGACCTCTCCTCGGCGTGGTTGACCTGACGCGCTAGAAGGCGCGGTTCTCCGTTGCTCCGCTACGTCGTCCGCAGGATCCTCCTTGCCATCCCGACGCTCCTCATCGTCTCGGTGCTGGTGTTCTGCCTGGCTCAGCTGCTCCCCGGCGACGTCGGCCGTCAGGTTCTAGGGCCCTACGCCAGCCCCGCCCAGGTGGCGGCCTTCGACCGCCAGCACGGCTACGACCGCCCGCTCGTCGTCCGCTACCTCCACTGGCTGGGCGGGTTCGTGAGCGGGCACTGGGGGACCTCGGTGGTGCAGCAGGAGGGCGTCGGCCACCTGCTGGTCGTCGCCCTCGGCCACTCCCTGCAACTGTCGGTTTTCGCGCTGGTCCTCTACGTGCCGATCTCGATCGGGCTCGGACTGCTGGCCGGGTTCCGGCAGGGCAGCCTGATTGACCGCACGATCACTCTCGGCGGGACCGTGGTCTCCTCGCTGCCGGACTTCGTCGTCGGCGTCGTGTTGATCCTGGTGCTCGCCGTCGGGCTCGGCTGGTTCCCGGTGAGCGCGCTCGGCGCCGTCGGGGGGAACGTCTTCACCAAGCTGCACGCCCTGTTTCTCCCCGCCCTGACGCTCACGCTCGGACTGGTCGGCTACGTGGCCCGCATGACGAGGACCGGGACGATCACGACGCTCGCCTCGCCGTTCGTGCGCACCGCGGTGCTGAAGGGCCTCCCCTGGTCGCGGGTGGTCTCGGCGCACGTCCTGCGCAACTCGCTCCTGCCCACCGTCACGATCGTCGGTACCCAGATCGGCTACCTGGTCGGCGGCCTGGTGATCACCGAGACGCTCTACAACTATCCGGGCTTCGGCGAGGCCATGCTGACCGCCGCCCAGGGCCACGACGTGGCCGTCCTCGAGACCGGGACCCTGCTCCTGGCGGTGATCTCGATGGCCGCCGTGCTGGCGACCGATCTCTTCTACACGGCACTCGATCCACGGGTGCAGCGCCCGGCATGACCACCGTCGAACCGCGGCCGGTCGAGGCGCTCCTCGGCAGCGAGGCGGCCAGCCTGGCGGCGGGCGCCGGCGCCCTGCCCACCTGGCGCATCCTGCTCCGCCGGCCCACCTTCGTGATCGGCGCCGTGATCTGCGCCTTCTGGGTCTTCGACGCCATCTTCTGGCCGGTCCTGGTGCCCTATTCGCCGCAGAACGCCGTGACCACCGCCGCCCACCTCGCCCCGAGCGCGAGCCACTGGTTCGGGACGGACCGCCTCGGGCGTGACGTGCTCTCGCGGGTCCTGGCGGGCGCCGCCCCCGTCTTGTCGGTGGCACCGGCCGCCACCGCGATCGGCGTGGCCGCCGGCACGGTCATCGGCCTCTTCACCGGCTACCGGCGGGGCTGGACCGACGACGTGGGCATGCGGGTCATGGACGCCATGCTCACCCTGCCCACGATCATCATCGCCGTGGTGGCCGTCGGCCTGCTCGGGCGCTCCGAGGTCGTCGTCACCCTGGTGATAGCCGTGACCTTTACCCCGTTGGTGGCGCGGGTCGTCCGCTCGTCGGTGCTCTCCGAGCGCGAGCGACAGTACGTGGAGGCCGCCCAGATCCGCGGCGAGAACGCGCTGTGGATCCTCGGGCGTGAGATCCTCCCGAACGTCACCGGGCCGATCGTCGTGGAGAGCACCGTCCGCCTCGGGTACGCGATCTTCAACGCGTCGGCCCTTTCGTTCCTGAGCCTCGGGCCGCAGGACCCATCCCCCGACTGGGGCCTCACCATCGCCGAGAACCGCCCGTTCATCGAGACCCAGTGGTGGACCGTGCTCTTTCCCGCCCTGGCCATCGCCTCGCTGATCATCGGGATCAACCTGGTCGCAGAAGGGCTGCGGGAGGCCCGGTCACGATGAGCACCCCCGTCCTCGAGCTCGACCACCTCTCCGTCGCCTACCGCCAGGGGGAGCGGGACCTCCCCGTCCTCCACGACGTCTCCCTCCGGATCGACGCCGGCGAGACCTACGGTCTCGTCGGCGAGTCGGGCTGCGGCAAGAGCACCCTGGCGCTCGCCATCGTCCGCTACCTGGGCTCCTCGGGGCATCAGACCGGCGGCACGGTGCGCGTCGACGGCGAGGATGTCGGAACCCTCGGGACCGAGGCCCTGCGGGAGTGGCGGGGCACCCGGGTGGCCGTCGTCTACCAGGAGCCCGGCCGGGCGCTCAACCCGACGATGCGCGTCGGAGAGCAGATCTCCGAAGTCCTTCGCTACCACGGCGGCGGGGACCGCCGGCGGCGAGACACCCTGGCGAGCAAGACCAACGAGCTCCTGCGACAGGTCAGCTTCACCGATCCCGGCGCCATCGCCGAGCGCTATCCCCACCAGCTCTCCGGCGGGCAGCAGCAACGGATCGTCCTGGCGATGGCACTCGCCGGACGGCCACAGCTTTTGATCCTCGACGAGCCGACGACCGGTCTGGACGTCACCGTCGAGGCGGAGGTGCTCGACGTCGTGGCCGCCCTGCGCGACGAGCTGGACGGGGCCGTGCTGTTCATCAGCCACAACCTGGCCCTGATCGGCGAGACCTGCGACCGCGTCGGGGTGCTCTACGCCGGCAAGCTGGTCGAGGAGGGCACCGTGGAGCGGGTGCTGGCCCGGCCCCGCCACCCCTACACCTCGGCGCTGCTCGGCTGCGTCCCCCA